>JBDSHM010000410.1:0-15684 GCA_039918495.1 Sulfuriferula sp.
GCCTGTTCGGCGTCGCGGTTTTTTTCATGCTTCCCGTCGCACTGCTGGATACCCGAGCCATCGCCAGCTGGGATGCAGCCTCCGGGCTGTACCTGTTAATGGCTTGGATTACCATGGCAGGCGCGGATGCTGAAACCACCCGCCTCAGTACACACAATCGGCAAAGCAGCCTGGCGATATTGCTGATCGTGCTGGGTGCCGCGAGCATCAGTATTGCCGCGCTGGCATTCATGTACAAAAGTGGTCATGGTCTGCCGGAATGGAAAAAAATGCTGCATGTAGCGCTTTCTTTTGTGGCGTTGGGGTTTTCCTGGCTACTGGTTCACACGCGTTTTGCCTTCCATTATGCTCATCGCTACTATGTCGGCGGCAAAGGCGCGCGCGCCGCGCATACCGGAGGACTGGATTTTCCTGGCGATCGTGATCCCGATTATCTCGATTTTGCCTATTTTTCCTTCGTTATTGGCATGACCTCTCAAGTTTCCGACGTCGCCGTCACCTCGCGCGTGATGCGTCGGCTAACGCTGGCGCACGGTCTGCTTTCGTTTGGCTTCAATGTCGCCGTACTAGCCCTAAGCGTGAATATTTTCGCCAGCCTGATTTGATGGATTACGCCCGATATATTCACGAATACGGCTATTATGCAGTGCTGCTGGGCACGCTGCTGGAAGGCGAAACAATACTCGTCCTGGCGGCAGTTGCAGCCAATCATGGCTATCTGCATTTACCGATATTGCTACCAGTAGCCGTCGCCGGCGCAATTATCGGCGACCAGTTTTTCTACTACATGGGGCGGCTCTACGGCAATCAATTATTGACGCGCTTCCCATCCCTGTCGGCACACGCAGGCAAAGTGGAGCACCTGATCTCACGTCATCATGCACCCGTGATTGTGGCGTTGCGTTTTACCTACGGACTGCGTATCGCAGGTCCCATGCTGGTTGGGATGAGCGCCGTCACGCCTTTGCAGTTCACGCTCTGGAACAGCCTGGGTTCCATACTATGGGCTGCGCTGATTATTGGTGTCGGCTATGCGTTTGGCGATGCCATGCAATGGCTGATGGGGAGCATCCAGAAAGCGGAACTGCTGGTATTGGCCTTACTGGCTTTGATAGGGATTGCTGGCGGGTTAATTGCACATTTTCGCAACCGCAACACTTCAAAAAAATAGCCTCGCTGCATTTCGATCAATGCAGCGAGGCTATTTTCAAGACAGGCAGGTTAAGTCTTTTCGAACACCATCTTGCCTTCGCGGAAATCCACCCGGATCGTATCTTTCTCGGCGAAATGACCCGACAGTATTTCCTTGGACAGCGGATTTTCCAGTTGGGACTGAATTGCCCGTTTTAACGGCCGTGCGCCAAAGATCGGATCAAAGCCGACCGCAGCCAATTCCGCCAGGGCTGCATCGGTGATTTCGAAACCCATACCCATGGCTGTCAACCGCTTGGCCAGATATTGAATCTGGATGCGTGCAATGGAGAGGATATGTGCCTCACCCAACGCGTGAAACACTACCACTTCGTCGATACGGTTGATGAACTCGGGACGAAAATAGGTTTTAACCTCGCTCATTACCGCCAGTTTGATCACCTGATAATCATCACCCGACATCTGCTGGATCATTTGACTGCCCAGGTTCGAGGTCATCACAATGACGGTATTCTTGAAATCCACCGTACGTCCCTGTCCATCGGTAAGACGCCCATCGTCCAGCACTTGCAGCAGCACGTTGAATACGTCAGGATGCGCCTTTTCCACCTCGTCCAGCAAAATCACGCTGTATGGCTTGCGCCGAACCGCCTCGGTAAGCGTGCCGCCTTCTTCATAGCCGACATACCCCGGCGGCGCGCCGATCAAACGTGACACGCTGTGTTTTTCCATGAATTCGCTCATGTCGATACGAATCAAATGATCTTCCGAATCGAACAAAAACCCAGCCAGCGTCTTGCACAGCTCGGTTTTCCCCACCCCTGTAGGGCCAAGAAACAGAAATGAGCCATACGGCCGGTTGGGATCGGACAATCCCGAGCGGGAACGTCGAATCGCATCCGACACCAGACTCACTGCTTCGTCCTGTCCCACTACCCGCTGATGCAGCGTGTCCTCCATCTTCAATAATTTATCGCGCTCTCCGGACAGCATTTTCGATACGGGAATGCCGGTAGCACGCGACACCACTTCAGCGATTTCTTCGGTACCGACTTCACGACGCAGCAGCTTGAATTCGTGCTTCCCCTCACCTGCCTCTGCCTGCCGGAGCTGGGCCTCAAGTTGGGGCAACCTGCCATACTGGATCTCGGCGACCTTATCGAGCTTGCCCTGGCGTTGCAAATCAGCCATCTCGATACGCAGTCGTTCGATTTCTTCCCGGACATGCTGCGCGCCCGTCAACATGGCCTTCTCTGATTTGAGTATTTCTTCAAGATCATTGTATTCACGTTGCAGACGCAGCAACTCGTCCTTGATCAACTCCAGGCGCTTTCGCGAGGCTTCGTCCTTTTCACGCTTGACGGCCTCATGCTCGATCTTGAGCTGAATCATGCGCCGCCCCATCCTGTCCATGACTTCCGGCGTGGAATCCATTTCCATTTTTACGCGCGAGGCTGCTTCATCAATCAGGTCGATCGCCTTATCGGGCAAAAAGCGGTCGGTGATATAGCGGTGCGAAAGCTCGGCGGCTGCAACGATGGCCGGGTCGGTAATCTCCACACCATGGTGCACTTCGTATTTTTCCTTCAAACCTCGCAAAATGGCGATGGTATCCTCGACCGAGGGCTCATCCACCAGCACCTTCTGGAAGCGTCGCTCCAGCGCCGCGTCTTTCTCGATGTATTTGCGATATTCATCCAGCGTGGTGGCGCCGACACAATGCAATTCCCCGCGCGCCAGCGCCGGTTTCAACATATTGCCAGCATCCATGGCCCCTTCCGCCTTGCCCGCGCCGACCATGGTGTGCAACTCATCGATAAACAGAATGATGCGGCCTTCGTCCTGGGCGACTTCCTTGAGCACCGCCTTGAGGCGTTCCTCGAATTCGCCGCGGTACTTGGCGCCAGCCAGCAGCCCTGCCATATCCAGCACCAGCACGCGCTTGCCTTTTAGCGTCTCCGGCACTTCGCCATTCACAATGCGCTGCGCCAGACCTTCTACAATCGCGGTCTTGCCCACACCCGGTTCGCCGATAAGCACAGGATTGTTCTTGGTGCGGCGCTGCAATACCTGAATGGCGCGACGAATCTCGTCGTCGCGGCCAATCACCGGGTCGAGCTTGCCCTGCCGGGCACGTTCGGTCAGATCCAGCGTGTATTTGTTAAGCGCTTCGCGCTGGCCTTCGGCATCGGCGCTCGCCACGTTCTCGCCACCGCGTACTTGTTTGATGGCGCTATCCAGCGCCTGGCGGGCGACGCCGTGCTGCTTGAGCAGGCGCCCTACTTCGCCTTTATCGTCACAGGCAACCAGTAAAAACAACTCGCTGGCGATAAACTGGTCACCGCGTTTTTGCGCTTCCTTGTCGGTGAGATTGAACAAGTTATTGAGTTCGCGCGAAATTTGAACTTCTCCGCCATGTCCTTCTACCTTGGGCAGGCGCCCGATGGCCTCCTGCAAAGCCGTACGCAACGCACGCACATTGCCTCCGGCGCGTGCCAGTAGCGACGTGGTGCCCCCTTCAGTCTGGTCAATTAAGGCCGCCAGCAGATGCAACGGTTCGATAAACTGGTTATCCTGACCCAGTGCCATACTCTGGGCATCAGACAGTGCCTGCTGGAACTGCGTGGTCAACTTATCAAAACGCATGGCTTGTTTTCCTTGAATATTTGGACTATCCATAAGATGGAGGGATAGTTTGCAATTTCAACCAGTTGATGTCATCAGGAGGAGAAATAATCATGATAAATGACCCATCTGTCGACGCTCAAAGCCACTTGGAGGCACAGTTCCCCCATATCGCTCAGGCATTGGTTGCCAAATGGGGCACCCCCGAGGTGGAAAGCTATCTGGCCAACCTGATGGTGGATAATCGCGGTAGCCGTCAGGGCTTCCCATCTGCAGTAGCGGGAGAATTGATGCTGATAGATACGGTTTTGTGGGAACTCTCCGATACGCGCAAACAATTCCTATCCACGCAGGATGAATCGAGTTTTTCTTTTAGCGGATAGCGGGATTCATATTTACTCCTGACCCCTTCTCCCCGCAGAATGTCAGTCTGCCAATTTTATTCCTTTTCCTGCCATGTCCTCTCACGCTGTTTCCCTGTCTACCGAACTGGCAGATGCCGTTCATGCCAATGTTGCTGCCGCACTCCATGAGGATGTCGGCAGCGGCGACCGCACCGCCCGTCTCATTCCTGAACAAGCCACTGCTAGCGCTGCGGTCATTTGCCGTGAAAAAGCAATTCTATGTGGCCAGGCATGGTTTGAAGCGTGTTTTCACCAGATCGATCCGGCCATCAAGATTCACTGGTATACCCGCGACGGGAGTTGTATCGGTGTTGATCAAATGCTGTGCGAAATTCATGGCAATGCGCGTGCGTTGCTGACAGCCGAGCGTCCGGCGCTTAATTTTTTACAGACGCTGTCCTCCACCGCGACCATCACAAGACGCTACGTCGAGACGATTGCAGGTACCGGTGCGGTCGTCATGGATACCCGTAAAACATTGCCTGGATTGCGTCTGGCACAGAAATACGCGGTCGTCACCGGCGGCGGAGCCAATCAGCGTATCGGGCTTTATGATGGCATTCTGATCAAGGAAAACCATATCGCGGCAGCCGGCGGCATCGCCCAGGTATTGGCTGCCGCTGCCCTGCTTGCCGATGGTGTGCCGGTCCAGATCGAGGTGGAAAATATCGATGAACTGCAACAGGCACTGGAAGCGGGTGCAAGTTTGATTCTGCTGGATAATTTTTCCAACGACATGCTGTCCGACGCGGTCAGGCTCAACGCTGGCCGGGCAATACTGGAGGCTTCCGGCAATATTAACCTCGATACCATACGCAGCGTTGCAGAAACCGGTGTACAGCGTATTTCGATAGGAAGTCTGACCAAACACATTCAGGCAGTGGATTTATCCATGCGTTTCGAATGGGCAGTCTGATCAACGGAAGCTGAATGTGTAAAACACGTCCACTGCGCTTTGGCTTCCCGTTTGCAGGCGCAGAGAGACGCGTTTTGACAGCGTGTAATTAATCTTGACCAAACTGGTGGTTCCCGCCAGACCTTGTTCATAACTCAGATAAACATTTTTCGATAGCCGTTTTCCCAGCACCAGAATGCTGCTCTCGAGCGTACCTCCGCCCCTCAGGTTCACCTCATTCAATCCGGTAGCAGCTGTCAATCTCGCTTGCAGACTGGCTGAGTCGCCCATCCCCAGTAATACGCCAGCTGCCGTCTGTAAAGCGCTGAATTCTGCGGCACTACTAGTTTCCGTACCGTGCCCCAATACCAGCCATGACAGTTTTTCCGTATCCGGCACATCCGGGATGGACACCAGTTTGATGACTGGCGCCTGCCCGCTGCCGGTAATGGCCACGCCCGCCTCGACGGTCTGATTTTTGCGCAGTGCAAGAATATTCAATCCCGGGTTATCTACCGGGCCGGAAAAATTCACGACGCCACGCTCTATATTCAGGCGCTGACCATAGGCACTGTAGGTGCCCTTGGCGACTTGTACACTACCAATGGCGGTGGGTAAACTTCCGTCACGGGCATGCAGATTGACTATGCCGGTCAGACGCGCTTCCACGCCGCGTCCTTTCAGGTAAAACTGATCGCCCAGGTCAAACTCCAGATCGAAATCGAGCGCGGTAGGAAGCCCTTTATCGGGCGGCGGTTTTTTCCATCCCAGAACCACCACGTCCGAACTCAGTGTCGGCGCGTCATCGCGCGGCAGTTGGATCAATGCACGGTCCGCTTTCAGCTTGGCATTCACGCGAATCAGGCGCGGCGCGATATTGACATTCGCCTTGCCGCTCACGGTCACCTGACGATCCGGGCGTTGCAACACCGCCAGTTTGTCCGCTTGCAAAACAAGCTGTATGGTCGGTTTCCCGTCACGCAATAATGCCGTACCGGTGCCGCTTAAGCTGCCGCTGCCTGCATGCAGAAGCAGCTTGTCGAGCGTCAACGTGTCCCCATGCAGGCTTGCCTCCAGGCTGCCATCGGTAAAGGCCAGCCCCTGTTCCGGATAGCTGAAGCTCAGCTTGTCGGCACTGACTGTGCCGCTTAATACGGGTGCATTGACCGTGCCGCTCCCGCCAACTTTTGCCTGCACCGCGCCATTCAGCGTAACCGGCATGCCCAACAACGGACTCACCCACGCCAAAGACGGCATATTGGCACTGGCGGTCAGGCTGAGCGGCGCATTGCCGGACAAACCCCATTGACCATTGCGTTGCGCCAACGTCGTATCCGCCGATGCGGCAATCGCACCCAGTGTCGTACCCTGCACATTCAGCTCGGTATGAATGCGACTATCAACAGCACTTAACATGAACTTGAAACGTTGAATACCCAATGCAATCTTCGGCTCGCTGGGTACGGTGATGTCGCCACCCTCACGCCACAATTGAATACTGCCATTTACCTGACTGGCTGCCGCAAATTGCCATTTGCCACCCAGGATGAGCGTGCTCTCTACGCCCGGAGCGATCTTGGCTACCCGCAGCAAATATCCGCTATCCAGACCATTCATGCTGCCCCGGCTGGTAATACGTCCATTCTGCAAAGCAAATTCTTCAATATGCAGGCGACCATTTGCCAGAGAAAATTCCGCCTGACCGAGGCTGACATGCCCGGTACCGATTGCCAGCCGCGCTGGCGCGTTGAGGACCACCGGGTAGCGACCGGTGTTTTCCAGGCGCACGATGCGGCCGTCCCATCCTTGCCCATCGCGCCAGCCGCCTGTCAAGGTGGCGTGCGTATCGATATGTTGATTCCGTGCAGTCAGATTGAGGGTATGCGCAGCGCGTGTGCCCTGTACCTCCAGTGAGGCGCTGGAAAGCGCGAAATCCGCACTGCGATAGCCGCTCATCCGCGCAGACAGATTCAATGCGCCGTTAACCCCGTGCTGCAGACTGCCCGTTGCCGAAATACTGTCCAGATGCTGGCTACCCTGCCACACCAGCGTCTGCCCTTGCAGTTTGAAAGTTGCCGAAGGCTGCGCCACACTGCCGGCCAGGTTGCCGCTGGCGGTCACGCGGCCGCCGAATCCCTGGCCAAACGCCGCTATGTTCGGGGCGTCGAGATACCAGTCCAGTCGATCTTTGGCCGAACCAAATGCGCCTTTGACGGCGAGACGGTTAACGCCGAGACGCAGGGCAATATCACTGTCAAAAATGCGCTTCTCAGCCAGTTTGAATGCGCCTTTGCCCACCAGTGGTTGACCGCGATAACTACTTTTTGCCAAGTCAAACGCCACGCTGGCGCCCAGTTGCAGGTTTAGCTGCCCATTGGCGGTGGCATTGGCATTGATATTTGCTGCCGGATAACCGCCAAAGCGCGACGGATCGAAGTGGCGTAATTGACTCTTGGCACTGAAAGCGCGCTTCCCATCCAATGCCAGTTTGCCGCTGAAATTGAATTCACTTCCAGCTGCGGCCAGCAGGGCATGATTGACAATCAATTGATCACCGGCACGGCGGGCATCCAGCGCGATGCGATACCCTGTTTCGGTCAATTCCGCGCTTATCGTTTGCGCCCCCTGATCCGCACCCAGGGCAATCTTGCCTTTCAGATGCGTCGGGCGCAGGGGCTGGTATAAGCCATGCAAATTCAAATTCGTTGTGACCAGGTCGAGAGACAGCAAACCCTTATTCAAACCACCCTTTCCTGTGAACTGCCCGCCTGCCCCTAAATCTAGCTTTAACGCTTGCAAAGCAAACTGATCCACGCTGCCGCTAAACCGGGCATCGACCGACTTGACCGGTAGACGCTCGGCATCCACTGTGCCGGGCATGCGATTCGTCAGACTTAACGCGCCATTGAACGTATTCGCGCTATGCGCCTGCAACGTCAGTCCAATATCTATATCGGTGCGCGGCAGACTGGCAGCCAGCCGCCGCAAATCGAGTTGCCGCGCCTTGATACTTGCCTGCTGCAGTGGCACCGCTTGAAAAGGTGTAAGCAACGCCTGCCAGCGACCGCCAGCTGCTCCCGATTGAGCCGTTCCCTGTAGATTCAAACGTTCGAGCGTGCCGCTTACGACGCTATGCGTTGAGTAATCATGTACACCATCATTGCGCGCGAAATCCAGTGTGCCGTTGATCGCAAACGGTGCGCTGTCCGCGAGATCGATCCTAGTCTGGCCTGCTCCCCACGGGCTCTGTACGCTGAGTTTGGCGTGGTAGGTGTTGTCGGGATTGGTCAACGTCAATCGCAACTGAGACAGCGGCCAACTCTGCGCACCCTTGTGTATTGTCAGGTGCTCAATGCGCGCGTCCGGTATATCCAGCGCATATCCCAAATGCAGTGTGGCAGGCAGTTTGAGTGGCTCCGAACTGGATTTGATCAGGGTAATGTCGAGGCTGGCTGCGCTCAGCTTCGAGATCAGCAACCGATGTTCATACAATAAGGCATGCGGCGACCAGTCCAGCACGACATCGCGTGCTTCGATGCGTCTTTCCGGCGTTTCGATGGTCACCCGGCTGAATTTAAGTGGGCCGTACAACGTGCCGCTGACGCCTTCAAAGCTCAGTTGGCCGCCAGCCAGGCGCATGGCAAGACGGGTGCCGAGATGCAGTGTCGGTTCACGTCCGCCCAGCCATGCCAAGCCGACAACCAGCATAGCCACGACAGCCAGCCACAGCACCAGTCTGCCCGTCCAGCGCCTTGCCAATTGCCGCTTAAGCATCAAAACGATACGCCGATACTGAAATGCAAACGCACTGCATGCACCGCCTGACCATAGGCCAGATCCAGGTTGAGGGGGCCGACCGGGCTTTTCCAGCGTGCGCCCACGCCGTAGCCTTGTACCAGATGCAGATCCGGGATGGTATCTGCGGCATCACCGACGTCATAAAATACCGCTGCGCCCCAGCGCTCGGTCAGCCAATGGTCATATTCGACACTGCCTACGGCGAGATAGCGTCCGCCTACAATCGCATTCGCCTGCTTTACCCCCAGACTCAGATAGGAATAGCCGCGCACCGATTGATCGCCGCCGGTGCGAAACAGGAAATCCGAAGGAATCCCGTTTCTGCTGGTAGCCAGCACGCCGCCCAGTTCGCCGCGCAAAATCAAACCATCACGCTGGCCAATCGGCAGGTAATACACGGCCCGCGTGTAGCCGCGCACAAAATCCTGATCCGACAGCAATGCGCGCGTCGCACCGCCCAGCTGCGCACTGAATACATAGCCGCGCGTCGGAAATATCGGATTGTTCACATTGCGATAAGTCCAGATATAGTTGAGGGTCAGTGCTTTGAGATTGTTACTGGCACCCCCCGCGATCGTTTGATGCTCGACCTGGTACTGTGTCGCCAGCGTGGTTTCTATACGGCCTTTGCTACGCATGCGTTTGACACCCGCGCCGCTGCGCACATTGGCCTCACCTTCGATATCGGTGCGATCGTGAAAGGCATTGATACTGTCCAGATAACCCAGATCGTTGCGCGGCAACTGCAGCTCGGCATTCAGGGATTGTTGTTTGGTTTCAAGTTTGAGTAGGCTTTTGAAACGCCAGCCGCGTTGCAGGATATTCAGATCCTGATACTCGATCTGGCCGCGCAAACCGCTATCAGTGCTCACGCCGATACCAAACCCCAGCTTGCCGGATGGATTCTCCACCACGTTCACCTGTACCGGAACACTCTCCGGATGGGCGGGATCGGTGGCGGCAGATACGCTGACGCTGCGGAAATAGGTCGTATCCTGCAAGCGCGCCTGCAATTCCAGCAATTTGATCTGGGAATAAGGCGAACCCACCTGAATCGGGTTGAGCCGCTCAACGATCTCGCGCGGATAGCGCTCCAATCCACTGATATGCAGGGTCCCAAAACTGAAGGCCGGGCCGCTATCCAGCACCACGTTCAGGGTGGCGTTACGCGTTTGCGGATTTACTACCGCCTGGCTGGAAGCAATACGGGCCGATGGAAACCGATTGATCAGCAATGCTTTCAACGCATCGCGCTTTGCCGATTCCCATGCCGCCTGACGAAATACGCTGCCAACGGGCAACTGCCATGTCTGGCGTAAGTGCTTGAGTAGTTTGTCGCGTAACGGTGGTGTCTGGTCGACCTGGCCTTGCAATGACAAATCAATTTTCTCTACCTGCGACGGCACCCCGGGAACGATCACAAATCGTATTTGCACCGGTTTATCCTGCAATGCAATCGAAGAAGTGATTTCGGGGGAATAAAAACCTTCGGTTGCGAGGAGTTTGCGAATATCGTCCGGTGCAGCCTGATACAGTCTTTGCAGCTGCGTGGCATTCAACGCCGGCGTGTTATGCCAGCGATTGATATCCAGATTGTTTTGCAGTAAATCGTGATAAGCCTTGGGTACATCCAGTTCGACCCGATAGTCCAGCCCTGCCGCGCTGACAGGAAATGCCGCGCTCATCAGCAAACAGACCAACATACACAAGAAGCCCGGGAATCCGCCAGCACGCCGATACCATATCAATTTAACCCGCTGATTCTGTGCCATCACGCTGCAACCAGATCAGGCTCGCCATCCGCCCTGTTACACCATCACGCCGATACGAATAAAATCGCGCAGCGTCTGTGTACGTGCATGCGCCGCCACCATATATCCGGGTCACGCCTATGCGCTGCAAGCGCAGACGTGCCAATGCATAAATATCAGCCAGCCACTTGCCCGGCCGGTGCGCAGCAAATGCTGCGGATGCTTCCGGCTGCTCGGCAATAAATGCATCACGTACCTCGTCGCCCACCTCAAATGCCTGTGCACCGATAGCCGGACCCAGCCATGCCATCACGTTTGCTGCCGGAATATGCATGGCAGCGACACTGGCTTCCAGCATTCCATCCAACAGGCCGCGCCAGCCTGCATGCGCGGCGGCAACCACCCCACCATCACAACCGCAAAAAAGTACCGGCAGACAATCCGCAGTCAGTACGACACATACCCGGCCGGCCTGATGCGTCACACTGGCATCGGCTTCAGTTGAACCCATGCCGCCATCGATATCCAACACCCGTATGCCATGCACCTGTTGCAACCAGACGGGTTCGGCGGGTAAAACGGTACGCAAAATGGCGCGATTCCGGGCCACGCTGGCTGGATCATCGCCGACGTGATCGCCCAGATTCAACCCGTCGTAAGGGGCAGAGCTCACGCCACCGGCACGCGTTGTCACCAGCGCCTTGACTCGATCCGGTGCTGGCCAGTCCGGGATTATCCAATCAGGATTCATGCATTCTCCGCACGTAAGTTATCCAGCAAGGTCTGAAAATCCGCAGGCGGCTCGACTTGCCATTCCTGGAATGCATTTGTCAGCGGATGCAGCAATCCCAGGCGGGTAGCATGCAAGGCCTGGCGTTTGAAATCACGCATGACCGCTGCCTGGGTGGTACGCCCATACACCGGATCTCCCACCAGTGCATGGCCTATGGACTGCAAATGCACGCGAATCTGATGGGTGCGGCCGGTCTCCAGCACGCAGCGGATCAGGGTGCATTGGCCAAGATACTCGATCACGGTGTAATGGGTGACCGCCTCGCGACCTGAGTGCACCACGGCCATTTTGGTACGCTGACTGGGATGACGGCCGATACGCGCGTCGACTTTACCGTCTTGCACGATCCGCCCATGCGCTACCGCCAAATACTCACGCTTGACACTGCGCGCCTGTAATTGGCGTACCAGATTGGTTTGTGCGGTGAGCGTTTTCGCTACCACCAGCAAGCCGCTGGTGTCCTTATCCAGCCGGTGCACGATGCCCGCACGCGGTACGCCAGCCAATTGCGGCGCATGGTGCAACAAGGCATTCAGCATGGTTCCCTGCCACTTGCCGCTACCCGGATGCACCACCAATCCGGCAGGTTTGTTGACCACCAGCAAGGCATCGTCCTCGTGGACAATCTCCAGCGCAATGGCTTCAGGTGCAGCGGGTACTTCGGCCGGATGCAGTTCGGGCATGACCTGCACCTGTTCACCCCCCCATACCTTGTCCTTGACAGACAGCGAGCGGCCATTGACGGTCACCCGCTCATGTCTGATCCAGTCCTGGATACGGCTGCGCGAATATTCCGGCAGCAATGCGGCGAGCGCCTGATCCAGTCGCTGACCTGCACTGGCGAAGGGGATTTCCGCCAGAATTGCGGATTCGGCAGAAGTGTTTAGAGTATAATCTGGCAATTGTTTTACGGGCGATGTCATGAAACGAAGTTTACTTGTTTTGTTGGTAGTACTGCTGGCCGGATGTGGTTTGTTGCCAAAAACCGTGGATGAAACGCAGGGCTGGTCGGCGCAAAGGCTCTACGCAGAAGCCAAGGATCAACTCAATTCGGGCGGTTATGAAAAGGCTATCAAATATTTCGAAACGCTGGAAGCGCGCTATCCCTATGGACGCTATGCGCAACAAGCCCAGCTGGAAGTTGCCTACGCCTATTACAAAGACAATGAGCCAGTTTCAGCGATCGCTGCCTGTGACCGGTTTATCAAGCTGCATCCTGAGCACCCAAATGTGGATTATGCCTATTACCTGAGGGGATTGGCCAACTTTACTGAAGATCAGGGATTATTGTCGCGTATCGGCGATCAGGACATGACAGACCGCGACCCCAAGGCAGCTGGCGAGTCATTCGATTCGTTCCAGCAACTGGTTACCCGTTTTCCGAAAAGCAAATACACCCCTGACGCACTGGCGCGCATGAAATACCTGGTCGATGCACTGGCCTCGCACGAAGTTCATGTTGCGCTGTATTACTACAAGCGCGGCGCATATGTCGCTGCCAGCAACCGTGCCCAATATGCGATCGAGCATTATCCGAATTCACCTGCAATCGAGCAGGCGCTGGCGATTTTGGTCAAATCATACGACAAGATGGGTATCAATGATTTGCGCGATGATGCGCTACGCGTATTGCAGAAAAACTTCCCGAAGAGCAAATATGTCGCGGGCGATTTCGATAAGAGCAAACCCTGGTGGCGCTTCTGGCAACTCTGAAATGCATGACCAAAACCTGCCGGCAGGTGCCTGAATAGCCAAGCCCTGCCAGCCGGATCAAATAGCGATATCGCCTGTTTCTCCGGTACGAATCCGCACCACTTGCTCCACCGCCGTTACAAAAATCTTGCCGTCGCCGATCTTGCCGGTACGAGCCGCATTCACAATCGTTTCAACAGCCTGATCGACAAGATTATCCGGCACAACCAATTCGATTTTGACTTTGGGCAAAAAATCCACCACGTATTCCGCTCCGCGGTAGAGTTCGGTGTGGCCTTTCTGGCGGCCGAAACCCTTGACTTCGGTAACAGTCAGCCCGGTAACACCGATTTCAGATAATGCTTCGCGGACTTCATCGAGCTTGAACGGCTTGACAATGGCTTCTATTTTTTTCATCTCATTCCCCTTGCATAAAATAACTCAACCCGGTTTGAACCGGGAGGTGATCGGATAACGGCGGTCCTTGCCAAACGCGCGCGGCGTAATGCGAATGCCAACAGGTGCCTGACGGCGTTTGTATTCACTTCGGTCAATCATGCCAATCACGCGCGCGACTTCGGTTTCATTGTAGCCTGCGGTGACGATTTCGGCTGGGGTCTGATCATGCTCTACATAGCGCTCGATGATTGCATCGAGAATATCGTAGGGCGGCAGCGAATCCTGGTCGGTCTGATCGGCCCGCAATTCTGCGGAGGGTGCGCGGTCAATGATTCGTTGCGGAATCACCGGCGCAATGCCATTGCGGTAATTAGACAATCGATATACCAGTGTTTTCGGCACATCGCGCAATACGGCAAAGCCGCCAGCCATATCGCCATACAGCGTCGCATAACCGACTGCCATTTCGGATTTGTTGCCGGTGGTGAGCACGATCTGCCCGAACTTGTTGGAGAGCGCCATCAACAGCGTGCCGCGTATACGCGCCTGAATATTTTCCTCGGTGGGATCAAACGGCAAATCATTGAATTCGCCGGCGAGGCTGTTCAGGAAGCTGTCGAAAACGTTCCTGATAGGCAATTCGCTGTATTTCACACCCAGCGTTGTTACCATGATGCGGGCATCTTCCCGGCTGATTTCGGCGGTAAATTCAGACGGCATCATGACCGCATGGACCTTGTCGGCCCCCAGGGCATCAACCGCCACGGCGAGTGTCAGCGCTGAATCAACGCCCCCCGACAAACCCAGCAGCACGCCGGAAAAACCGTTTTTGCCAATGTAGTCACGCACTCCCAGTTTGAGCGCTTCATATACGCACGCCTCGGTACTCAAGGCCGGTGCAATCTCGCCTGCGCGCGGCGACACGCCTTCCATGTCGACCAGATATACGCCTTCCGTCAGCGTCGGAAACTGGCTGGTGAGCTCGCCATTCGCATTCATCGCGAATGAACCGCCATCGAAAATCAGCTCATCCTGCCCACCCAGCAAATTGCAATACACTACGGGCAGGCCGCTTTCGCGGATACGCTCGCGCATGACCTGATAACGTTCCTGCTGTTTGCTAATATGAAAAGGCGAGGCGTTGAGCACGAGCAGCACTTCTGCGCCAGCCAGTGCGGCACAGTTCGTCGCACCCTGCTCCCACACGTCGGCACAAATGTTGACGCCAAAGCGCACATTTTCCTGTTCGAACACGCAGGCTTGCGTACCCGCCGTAAAGTAGCGTTCCTCATCGAACACCGTATCGTTGGGCAGGCGCTGCTTGCGATAAATTGCCTCGATTTTTCCATCACGCAGCACCGACGCGGCATTGTAGCGATGCGCCCCTTCTTTCAGCGGATGCCCGACGACCAAGGTGATGCCCTGTGCCGCGTCCAGCAGGCTGTTTAATGCAGCAGCGGACTGAACATAAAAATCATCGCGCAACAATAAATCTTCCGGTGGATAGCCCGACAACGCCAGTTCGGGCGTGAGCAGTATCGTTGCACCGGCCGCCTTGGCCTGCGCCGCCGCAGCGCGAATTTTGGCTGCATTGCCCACCAGATCGCCCACGGTGAAATTGATCTGCGCCAGCGCGATTTTCATCGTTGCATGGCCGTCTGCACTGCCGTGCCCATTTCGGCCGGCGATTGCGCCACCACCACACCCGCCGCCTCCAGCGCACGCATCTTGGCTTCTGCGGTACCGCTGCCACCGGCTATTATCGCACCGGCATGTCCCATGCGTTTGCCCTTGGGCGCAGTACGCCCGGCAATGTAGGCTGCGACCGGCTTGGTGATGTGCTGTTTGATATAGTCGGCCGCTTCTTCCTCGCGCGTGCCGCCGATCTCGCCCACCAGAATAATCGCCTCGGTTTCCGGGTCGGCCTGGAACATTGCCAGGCAATCGATGAAATCCAGCCCCTTGATGGGATCGCCACCGATGCCGACGCAGGTGGTCTGTCCCAGCCCCAGCCGGGTAGTCTGATGCACTGCCTCATAGGTGAGCGTGCCGGAGCGGGACACGATACCCACCTTGCCACGCTGGTGGATAAAACCCGGCATGATGCCGATCTTGCATTCATCCGGCGTGATGATGCCCGGGCAATTCGGGCCGATCAATTTCGCGCCATTGGCG
>JBDSHM010000411.1:0-4341 GCA_039918495.1 Sulfuriferula sp.
ATCGGCGATATAGTCACGCACCTCGGCCGCCACACCTGCGGCAGCATAATTGGCACGCAAACCATCCGCATGCCGAGTACCGGATTGATGAATGACCACAGGCCGCTCGGTTTCCGGAATCAGCGCCAGCGCACGCGGCACCACCTCATTCAACGCCGCGGCACCCAAGCTGCCGCCCACCACCAATAAACGCAATGGCGCGGTGGCACGTGCCTGTGGGGCAGGCAGTGCCGCAATACTGTTGCGCACCGGATTGCCCACCCATGTCGTTTTGACTTTGCCACACGGTAACGGCTTGTCGCGCTGGCTCTTGAAGACATCAGGAAAGCCGGTCAATACCCGATCAGCTACGCATGCCAACACACGATTCGCGAGTCCGCCTACCGAATTCTGTTCATGGATTACCAGCGGCTTGCCGAGCAGCACGCTCATCATGCCTCCCGGAAAACTCGGGTAGCCGCCCATGCCCAGCACCACATCGGGACGATGCTGCAGCAGAGCGCGCAGCGCCTGCGCAAATGCCACCAGCAGCGACATCGGCAACAGCAATTTGCGCAACAGACCGTTACCGCGCACACCGCTCAGCGACAGCCATGCCATGGGGTAGCCATGCTCCGGTACCAAACGCGCCTCCATGCCATGGCGCGTACCCAGCCAGACAACATGCCAACCGTGATTGCGCATCGCATCGGCAGCGGCTAATCCCGGATAGATATGTCCGCCTGTTCCGCCAGCCATGACCATAAGTGTGCGCATACCGTTCATGAACCCTTCTTCCCGCGCATCAGGCAGCGCGTTTCATGATCCACTCGCAGCAACAACGCGATGGCGATGCAATTGGCGACGATGCCGCTGCCTCCGAATGACAACAGCGGCAGGGTCAACCCCTTGGTTGGGAGCAGCCCCATGTTCACACCCATATTGATGCATGCCTGCACGCCTAACCACACACCCACGCCCATCGCAGTCAGCGCGCAAAAATGACGTTCCAGCCCCGCCGCCTGTCGACCAATCTGGAATGCGCGCAATATCAGCCAGGCGAACAACAAAATCACGACAAGCACACCAACAAAACCAAGCTCTTCCGCAATCACTGCAAGCAAGAAATCGGTATGCGCTTCCGGCAGATAGAATAATTTTTCCACGCTGCCACCCAGGCCCAGCCCGAACCACTGACCACGCCCGAATGCAATCAGTGCGTGCGACAATTGGTATCCCTTGCCGAACGGGTCAGCCCACGGATCCATGAAACCGACAATCCGCTGCAGACGATAAGGCGAACTCCAGATCAACGCGACAAAACCAACTATCAGCAATACGATCAATCCGGCAAAAATACGCAGATTCAGACCGCCCAGAAACAACGCCGACATAGCGATTGCAATAATCACCACAAATGCGCCGAAGTCCGGCTCGCGCAGCAACAGGAAACCGGTGAGCAGCATGACAATCAGCATCGGCATGAAGCCCTGCTTGAAGCTGTGCATGAAAGCGGCTTTGCGCACGGTATAGTCAGCTGCGTAGAGTACCGCCACCAGTTTCATCAATTCCGACGGCTGCAGATTGAGAACGCCCAGCGGCAACCAGCGCTGACTGCCGTTGACGTTGCGTCCTACCCCCGGAATCAGCACAATCGCCAGCAGACCCAGCCCGCCCACGAACAGCCACGGCGCCGCACGCTGCCACTCGCGCATCGGCACCTGAAACGCAGCAAAACCAGCCGCTATGCCCAAGCCAATGAACACGGCCTGGCGAATCAGAAAATAAGCGGAGTTATGACCGGTACGACGACTCGCTTCGGCGATATCGATGGACGCCGAATACACCATTACCAGACCGAAAGCGAGCAGGATCACAGTGAGCCACATCAGCACAAAGTCATACTCCGGAACCGCGCTACGACGCAGTATGGCTGCGGCTGTGGCGGAACTCATGCGACGGCCCCTGACAAAGCTCGCACCGCGTCAATGAATACCTGAGCGCGATGGGCATAATTGTTGAACATATCAAAACTGGCACAGGCGGGAGACAGCAGAACTGCATCACCGGGCTGAGCAGCAGCAAAGGCGGCTTGCACAGCCTCGGGCATGCTTTCAGCGCGTAGTATCGGCACACCCGAATCAGCAATGGCAGTAGCAATAATTTCGCCGTCACGACCGATCTGTACCACCGCACGGGCATGCTGTGCAACGGCAGCTTTGAGCGGGCTGAAATCCTGGCCCTTGCCATCGCCGCCAGCGATCAGCACCACTTTCTTGTTCATGCCATTTAATGCAGCCTCGGTAGCACCAACGTTCGTGCCTTTGGAATCGTCGTAGAATTCAATACCGTTGACTGTGGCGACCCACTCCACCCGATGCGGCAGACCGCGGAATTGACGGAGCGCTTCAGCCAAGGGCGCTATCGGCAAACCCACCGCACGGCACAGCGCAAATGCTGCAAGCGCGTTGGCCACATTATGCAAGCCTGCCAGCGGCAATTTGGCCACCTCCATGAGCCGGGACTCACCTTCCCACATCCAGCCGTCCTTGATGCCGAATTCATTCAACATCAAGGGGGTGCTCAGACCAAATGTCAGCACCGTACGCCACGGTAGCGCCATGTTCAGACTGAGCGCATCATCGCGATTCAATACCTGGATGCCCTCACCACTGAAAATACGTGCCTTGGCAGCGCCATAGGCATTGAGATCGGCGTACCGATCAAGGTGATCTTCACTGATATTCAACATTGCTGCTGCTGAGGCATTGAGGCTGACCGTTGTTTCCAGCTGAAAACTGGATAACTCCAATACGAAAATATCCGCTTCCGGGTGATCTTCAAGCGCATCCAGTACGGGCAGGCCGATATTGCCTGCCATGATGGTTTTTTTACCTGCGCCAGCGCACATTGCACCGACCATACTGGTCACCGTGCTTTTGCCATTGGAACCGGTAATGGCAATGACTTTTGCACCCGCAGGCACAGCCTGTGCGAACAGTTCAATATCACCCTCCACCGGTACGCCGCGTAACATGGCCTGCTGGATCAACGGTTCGGCCACGGCTACGCCGGGACTCGTCACAATCCGTTCAGCCCAGTCGAAATCCTCGCTGCGAAACGGACCGACGGATACGGCCACGTCCGGCAGCATTTCCTGCAACCGCGCCAGATTGGGCGGTACGTTACGGGTATCCGCCACACGCACTGCAGCGCCGCGCCGCGCCAGCCAGCGCACCACGGACAGCCCCGTATCGCCCAGTCCAAGTACCAGAATATTTTGTCCGTACAAATTCATTAACGCAGCTTCAATGTAGATAAGCCGATCAGCACCAGCATCATGGTGATAATCCAGAAACGGACGACGACTTGCGTCTCCTTCCAGCCTTTCAGTTCATAGTGGTGATGCAATGGCGCCATGCGAAATACCCGCTTGCCGGTGAGTTTGAATGAGGCCACCTGGATCACCACAGACAAGGTTTCCACCACGAACACGCCGCCCATGATGAACAGCACAATCTCCTGACGCACAATCACTGCCACTATGCCTAACGCTGCACCCAATGCCAGTGCGCCAACGTCGCCCATGAACACTTCAGCCGGATATGCGTTAAACCACAGGAATGCCAGTCCAGCCCCCGCCATCGCAGTACAAAACACCACCAGTTCGCCCGCACCGGGGATATGAGGCACCCCGAGATATCTGGAAAACACCGCATTACCGGCGACATAGGCAAAGATAGCCAGTGCCGAGGCCACCATCACCGTAGGCATGATCGCCAGCCCGTCAAGACCATCGGTCAGATTGACGGCATTGCTGGAACCGACAATGACGAAATAGGTTAGGACCACAAATCCAAACGTGCCGAGCGGAATACCCACATGCTTGAAAAACGGCACGATCAATTCAGTCTGCGCCGGCAAATGCGTGGAGTAGGCAATAAACAGGGCGGCAATCAAACCGATCAGCGATTGCCAGAAATATTTGGCCTTGGCTGACAGTCCTTTGGGGTTGCGGTGGATCACTTTCCGGTAATCATCTACCCAACCGACGGCACCGAAACCCAGCGTGGTAAACAAGACAACCCATACGTAATGGTTGGTCAAGTCGGCCCACAACAAAGTGGAAATGGTAATGGACACCAGGATCAACGCGCCGCCCATCGTCGGTGTGCCTGCCTTGATAAGATGGGTTTGCGGTCCATCGTCACGCACCGCCTGACCGATTTTCATTGAAGCCAGCTTGCGGATGACGGCAGGCCCAACCACAAACGAGATGGTAAGCGAGGTCAAGGTAGCCAATACCGCGCGCAATGTTATGTAATTGAATACATTGAAAGTGCGCACATCGTGTGCCATATG
>JBDSHM010000412.1:0-4039 GCA_039918495.1 Sulfuriferula sp.
TTTCTTTTCGCGCACCAGCTCGCCGATCTTGATCAGCAAGTTGGCCTTGTTCACCTGATAGGGCAGCTCGTCGATAATGATGGAATGGCGATTGGCACCCTTGTCCAGATCTTCAAAATGAGTGCGCGCGCGGATCACCACGCGACCACGGCCGGTGCGGTAGCCTTCGCGCACGCCGACCAAGCCGTAAATGATGCCGGCGGTGGGGAAATCCGGCGCCTTGATGATATCGATCAGTGCTTCGATATCGGTTTCCGGATTCTCCAGCAAGGTGAGGCAGGCATCGCACACATCAGTCAGGTTATGCGGGGGAATATTGGTCGCCATGCCTACCGCGATACCGGACGAACCGTTGATCAGCAGATTGGGGATCTTGGCCGGCAGAATCAGCGGCTCATGTTCCGAGCCATCATAGTTCGGTCCGAAATTGACCGTTTCCTTGTCAAGATCGGCGAGCAGTTCATGGGCAATCTTGGACATGCGGATTTCGGTATAACGCATGGCTGCCGCGTTATCGCCATCCACCGAACCGAAGTTGCCCTGACCGTCGACCAGCGGATAACGCAGCGAAAAATCCTGCGCCATACGCACAATGGTGTCATACACCGCCGTATCGCCGTGTGGATGATATTTACCGATGACATCGCCGACGATACGTGCCGACTTCTTGTAGGCCTTGTTCCAATCGTTGGACAACTCGTGCATGGCAAACAACACGCGGCGGTGTACCGGCTTCAGTCCGTCACGCACATCGGGCAGTGCGCGCCCCACAATCACGCTCATCGCGTAATCAAGATAGGAGCGGCGCATTTCCTCTTCGAGGCTGACGGGAAGCGTTTCTTTAGCGAAAGATTCCATTGATCGGTCTGGTTTTTATAGGAGAAAGGAAACCCTGCGATTCTAGCATGCGCAGCGCACCCGGCAAAATGTGTGCTCATCATCCTTGTCAGGCAACGGGGCTGCCTTTATAGTGCCGCGAACCTGCCAAAATACTGAATCATGTCCGAAACGCCTACTCATCCTGTTGAAACACTGATTGAAGCCCGTTGGGTCATTCCCGTCGAACCGTCCGCAGCCGTGCTCGCCGATCACAGCGTGGCGGTCGACGGTGGCCACATTGTCGCCATCCTGCCGACTGAAGAAGCACGCCGCCGTTTTGTGGCGCAGCACTACTATCGGCTCACCGACCATGTGTTGATTCCCGGCCTGATCAACCTGCACACGCATGCCGCAATGACGCTGCTGCGTGGCTACGCCGACGATCTTCATCTGATGGAATGGTTGAAAGGCCATATCTGGCCGGCCGAAAACCGCCATATGTCGCCCGATTTCGTGCGCGACGGCACACGCATCGCCTGTGCCGAAATGCTGCGCGGCGGCACTACCTGTTTTAACGATATGTATTTTTTCCCTGAAGCGGTGGCAGAAGCTGCGCTGGATGCGGGATTGCGCGCCGCTATCGGGCTGATCGTGATCGATTTTCCCACTGCCTATGCGGGCGATGCCGACGACTACCTCAACAAAGGTTTTGCCCTACGCGACCGTCTGCGTGATGAGCCGTTACTATCGTTTACCCTCGCCCCACACGCACCGTATACCGTGGGCGATAAAACACTGGAAAAAATCACCACGTTTGCCAGCCAGCTGGACTTGCCCGTGCATATCCATCTGCACGAAACCGAGGATGAAATCCGCCAGAGCCTGACCCAGCACAACCTGCGTCCGCTGGCGCGGCTGCATAACCTCGGCCTGCTTGGTCCCGGCCTGATTGCGGTGCATGGTGTACATCTGACGGCCGACGAACAAGCCTTGCTGGCCCAACAAGGCTGCCACGTAGCGCATTGCCCGGCTTCCAACCTCAAACTCGCCAGCGGATTTGCACCCATCGCTGCGTTAGCCGAAAAAGGGGTCAACATCGGCATCGGCACCGATGGCGCGGCCAGCAATAACAAACTTGACCTGTTTAGCGAGATGCGCCTGGCTGCCCTGCTCGCCAAAGGCGTGAGCGGTGATGCCTCCGCAATGCCTGCCCATAGCGCACTCCAGATGGCGACACTGAACGGCGCACGCGCCCTCAACCTGGACGACCGTATCGGCTCACTCACGCCCGGCAAATTGGCTGATATAGTAGCGGTGGATTTATCCGGCATCGAAAACCAGCCCTGTTTCGATCCTGTTTCCACACTGGTATACGCCGCCGGCCGCGAGCAGGTCAGCCATGTTTGGGTAAACGGCGAACTACGCCTCGACAATCGCCGGCTCACCAGCCTGGACGAACGGGAACTTAAGCTGAGCGCCAGCGTCTGGCATTCAAGAATCACGCACTGAAAGAGAACAACATGAGCAACGCCGACCAACTGGAACTCGATAAATTCAGCGCACTCGCCCACAAATGGTGGGACCCCAATAGCGAATTCAAACCCCTGCATGAAATTAACCCACTCCGTCTGGACTACATTGATCGTCTGGCCGGTCTGGATGGCAAAGCGGTGCTGGACGTAGGCTGCGGCGGTGGCATTCTATCCGAGAGCATGACCGGGCGTGGCGCAGCCGTCACCGGCATCGATCTTGCGGAAAAATCGCTTAAAGTCGCCAAACTTCACCTGCTTGAATCCGGAGCCAGCGTCGATTATCGATGCATCCCGGTGGAAACACTGGCGGCCGCGCAACCCGCCAGTTTTGACGTGGTCACCTGCATGGAAATGCTCGAACACGTACCCAATCCGGAATCCGTGGTGCGCGCCTGTGCCGAACTGGTCAAACCGGGCGGCTGGGTCTTCTTTTCCACCCTTAACCGCAACCCGAAAAGCTATCTGTTCGCCATCATCGGTGCGGAATACGTCCTCAATTTACTGCCACGTGGCACCCACGATTACGCCCGCTTCATCAAGCCATCCGAGCTGTCGCGCTATGCCCGCAGCGCCGGATTGGCGGTGAACGACCTCATCGGCATGACCTACAACCCGCTTACCAAAATCTACAAGCTGGAACACGACACCCAAGTCAACTACACCATCGCCTGCCGCCGCCATGGTTAATGCTGTGCTGTTCGACCTCGACGGCACGCTTGTCGACACCGCACCCGACCTCGGCTATGCACTCAACCAGCAGCGCCAGATGCATGGCCTGCCGGAAATGCCGCTGGAACTGATACGCCCCTACGCCTCCCACGGCACCGTCGGACTGCTGCAGATCGGCTTTGCCATCAGCCCCGATCATGCGGCTTTTCAGGACCTGCGCGCCGAATATCTGGAGCTCTACGAACAAAATCTCAATCAGTTCAGCACACTGTTTCCCGGCATGATGGAATTGCTCGACGAACTGGAAATGCGCGGCCTGCCCTGGGGCATTGTCACCAACAAGCCGGCGCGCTTCACTGATCCGTTATTGGCGCAAATGGGGCTGGATGATCGCGCCGCAAGCGTCATCAGCGGCGACACTTGCGCGCATTCCAAGCCCCATCCCGAACCACTGCTCGCCGCCTGCCGCGAAATCGGCGTCCTGCCTGCGACATGCGTATACATTGGCGATGCCGAGCGTGATATCGAAGCCGCCCATGCCTCGGGCATGCCCGCACTGGTCGCCGAATACGGCTACATCGGCCCGCAAGACGACCCGCTGGAATGGGGTGCGGACGGCTTCATCCAATCCCCCACCGCACTGCTCGACTATCTCGGCTACTGATTGGTGTACAATTCGGTGTCTTGGTGCTTGAACTTTTCAAAGCTGGCACCATTTGTAGTAACAGCAGCAAAGCAGTAAATCTGGGGGCGACCTGGCTTCGACGTGGGTTGCAAAGCAGAACAGGGCATACCGAGGACGGACTACCTCGTAAATACAATCCGATCGTTTATAACTGCAAACGACGAAACTTACGCTCTGGCCGCTTAATTGCGCCAGACCCTACACCAACTAGCATACGCGTTGGGTCAGGCAACTGGCAGTAGGGTAATCTCAGTATGATCGCCTTGTTCAGGGTTGCTTTGGACAAGGTTAAAACCAAGGCAACTCGCTGGCTTCCAGCCTGTTCGGTGGGCGT
>JBDSHM010000413.1:0-3549 GCA_039918495.1 Sulfuriferula sp.
CAGAGCAATTGAACGCGCTATTTACCTTGCCATGAATATCCATGCCCTACACAAAAAGCGGATGCGCTCAATGAAAATGGCGCGAGAGCAGGGCGATCAATTGCTCGTAATACACCCAAGGTGCCTGATTTGAAAGTGCTGCATGTTATCGGCTCAGTCGGCGTAGGCGGTGCAGAAAAGCATGTGCTGGATTTGTGCATGCAACAAAAAGCATCGGGACTGGATGTCCATGTGGCACTACCGGCCAATGGTGCATTGAGCATCGCCTTGGCTCAACATCACATTGCCTATACGCTAATACGCGCAGGCGGACGCTGGCATCCCCTGGCGCTATGGTCCTTGCGGCAGACAATCCACCGTATCCAGCCTGATATGATCCACGCACACATGCTTAAATCCGCGACGATGGTCGGACGAATCAACCGCAAGGTGCCGTGCGTGGTGACGGCGCATAACATCGTCAAGCACCTGGCGCCATTCAAACATTGCCAGCACGTAATATGCGTCTCCGATATGGTGCGGGATTCATTAATGGACCTGGGTTATCCCGCACAGAAAACCAGTGTGATTCACAATGCGGTTGATTCGAAATTGTTCAGCACGGCCAGGCGTGAGACAGTGCGTAGCACAATGGGCTGGAATGATCAGCTGGTCGTAAGTTGTGTGGCACGGTTGGTGCCGGCCAAAGGACAGACTTTCGCGATCCATGCCTTACCCGATTTGATCGCTGCCATTCCGAATATCAAATTGGTGCTCATCGGTGACGGCCCGGACCATGCAAAGTGTAAAAAACTCGCCCATGACCTGGGGGTGGAAAATCACGTGATGCTGATGGGTTCAAGAGCCGACGTCGGTGATTTACTCGCAGCAACCGATATTTATTTGCAACCGAGCATTAAAGAAGGTTTTTGCATCGCATTTCTGGAAGCCATGGCGACAGGATTGGCGTGCGTGGGGACGCATACCGGCGCCATACCCAACATGATCAGCAACGGTGAAAACGGCCTGCTCATCCGCCCGGCAGATATTGCTGCTATTGTCGAAGCGGTGTTAAAACTGGCGCAAGATCAGGCTATGCGAATCCGCTATGCATTCGCGGCAAAAATGACCGCAAATACAGAATTCAGTGCCGAGAAACAGGCCATGGATACGCTGAAAGTGTATCAGCAAAACATCCAGCCATAAGTTAAGTCGAAACAAGCGCGCCATCCGTATGGTCGCTATAAAACCCGTTCTATTTTCGGGTGCACAGTCAATTACTTTCCGCGTTTGATAGGGTTGCGCAATACAGCGCAACCAGCCACCACACCAGCGCCGACAACACGCTGCCATAAAAGGCAATGCCTGCATTCACCGGCAGGGTGGCAACCAGTATCGCCAGCCCCAACGGCACTGCGTAGGTATTGCCGGCGCGCATTGCCTGCCAGGTGTGACGCAGCATCAGCACCAGAAATAATACGAAACCCAGTAGACCAATCATGCCAGTCTCGACCAGAATTTCCAGGGTGATCTCGTGCGGATGAGTGGGACCCGCGTTTGGATTGAGCTTCATGAAAGGATCGTCTGGCGCCGCATACTGAGGATAAATATAGCGGAACCCGCGCGCCCCGATACCGTTCAGCCAGTGGTCTTTAGCTATCTTGATGCCGGTTTTCCAGATCGGCAAGCGCATACTTGTTGCATTATCCATTTCTGCATAATTGCCGCTGAATAGCCCGGCTGTGACACGCAGCTTGTTTTGCAAGGGAGGATAAGTGGCAACCAAGGCACCGATCGATGCAATACACAGCAAAACAATCACGATGATCCGACCAAGCTGACGTTTGGGCGCTACGAAATAAGCATATACCGCGAATCCGACCAAGCCTGCTGCATACATGCCCCAAGCAGCGCGACTGCCCGACAGTAGAATTACGGCCGTGTAGGGCAACAATGTCAGCCAGTACCAGGTGCTGGATTGAGTCGCTTTGCGCCGAATCACTTCAAAATATATGGGCGCCAAAATCGCTGCAACGAGGCCCATGGTGAGCTTGGTAAACGGGCCGGTGATGCGGCCGCCAAGGACGGGTTTGAAACCGAACACATCATGGCCGATCGCTGCCTGCAACAAGCCATCTGCAATCCAGAAACCGAGCAACAAGGTGACAGCTACAAAAAGCTTGTAACGGCTGGATTCATCGCGCAGCGCATACAGTGCAAATATGCCGGCCAGTGGAAACCGCACAAACGCCAGTGCCGTACTGGCAGCCGGTTCGAACGTGATGGCATCCGGCAATGCAGCCACCAGCGGCAACCAGATGCAGGCGAACAGCAACAGAAACCAGCGCATCGAAGGTTGTCGCCAGATGGCGCGGCCATCCTTGTACATCAGCGCAATGCCGCCAAAGGTCATCAGCGCCAGCGGCACCTCAAAGCCCTTGCCCATGGGTGAGGCGAAAACGAATGCGGCGATGAGCCACCAGCCATGGCGGCGTACGGTATGTGCAAAGGTGCCAATGGGTGTGGCGAGAGCAAACGATTCAGGCTGTTTCATGCGGTGTGTCCGGTTGGGTAATGAGGCTCGGGATGCGTTGTCTGCATGCATTGCTGGTAGCGCTGGGTAACCAGTCGGACAGCAACATGAGCAGGCGATGATAATAAGTATGTTCAGTCAGCGCACGTTTGCGCGCGCATTGTGCCATGTGCGCGGCGAGATCGGGTTGCGCCAGTAATTCTCGAATTTGTTGAGCCATCTCTGTTGGTGTACTGCTGATCAATATTTCGGTGCCAGCCGTGAAATGTTGTGTGAGTCCGTCGCGGTAATCCGCCACTTGTGGAATGCCGTAAGCCGCGCATTCAAAGCTGCGCATATTGGTGCCCCGTCTCACAACCTGGGCGTGGAGATTGAGCGCGACACGGTAATGCGCATAAATTTCACTCATCCTTGCGTTGGACAGAGCAGGGCGGAACAGGGTGGGGTGTTGCCAGAACAAGGTATCACGCAAAAAATAATTGCCGTAAACGATCGGCTGCACATGCGCTGCCATCAGCCCCTTAAGCCAGACATCACGCCGACTATCCCTGTTGCCGATAAAACAACATCCGGCCTGGTTCTGATCGGTCGGCGCAGGGTAGTGAATTTTTGGATGACAGGCAAAGGCCAGCTCACCACGGTAACGTGACGGCTCGATCACCTGTAGCAAATCGACCTTGTAGCCGATGTCCGAGAGATAGATACGCTCAAATGGTGCGCAATCGTTTTTCGACAGCTTAGGCGCATCCGTTAGCCAGAGGATGTGTTTGCGGTCGGTGCGTAAAGCTTTAAAAGCGGAAATATGGTTGATGAACAGCGCGCAGTCATAGTCGCTGGCATTGATGCGTGCCACCCGCTCACGCAGCCATTTACGTTTTCCCGTTCGATAAGCCAGATAATCGGCAAGGTTATCGGGATAAGTCGTAATCCACTGCGCCTGTCCAGGGAACAAATCCTGCAAGGCATCGAACATGTATTGCGCAAGCCCGCCTTTCCATGGTTTGGCGACCAGCAGGACTTTCATTGGGTATGCCTGT
>JBDSHM010000414.1:0-11091 GCA_039918495.1 Sulfuriferula sp.
CAACGGTTTCAGCGTGCGCTGTGACGTAATCGGACAAGGCTGGACCGTACTCATCATCGATCGGGAGCGTGTCGGTCAACACCTTGTCCACGAACTGGGTAGCGTACTGCCCGAAGAACAGATCGGGCCGCTTGAGGCGAAGCATGCGCAGTCCAGTGTTCGCATACTTCAATAGGTCCAGGTCCGGGTATCGCACCTTGTCTACGTCGTTCAATGGCTGGCGCGCACGGTCCAGAATGTCTTGCATCGTTGACATGCGGATTATCCGTTAAGGCCGGTGGAGTATTTCTGGCCACCAATTTGATTGTTAATCGCCTCGATGCGCACGGCTTTGTTGTCTCCCTGCTTGAACTCGATCCCGAACTGGCGCTGTGCGAACTCGGCCAGCTGTTGATTGGTCATTGCATCCAGCTGCACCAGCGGATGATTGATTTCATCCTCAACGCGCGGTGCGATGGTTGCCTCAGCAAGACCAACTTCATCGGGTTTCAGCTTGGACGGCACTTCTTCCCAAACATCGGGATGGTTGAGCAACTTGGCGGCGACGATATCATTCACTTCAATGGTCTGGCCGTTTTTCCAGATCGTTCCACTGCCGGCTACGGTGTCGAGCTTTTCTGGTTTCAAGCCCACATATTTGATTGCTTTCATGGATTGCTCCTGTGACACGAATAGAGAGGCCGCCCCGAAGGACGGCCCGAGTCCTACACTACGGCGGATTACTTGCAGCCGTAGGCAATGCCGTGAACGATTGCAGCGATTTTTGCAGAGGCAAAGGTTGCTGCGACAGTAGTTGGAACCACCTGGATGATGATGTCCTTTTCCACGCGGAACGGAGCGAAGTTTAAGGCCGTCCGTCCAGGTGCTTGCAGTACCAGACTGGCAGCTGCAAACGCGGTATTCGCGCCGGATGGTGCCGCACTTCCATCAACATAAGCGTAGCCGACGTTGACCGCCAAGGTAGGTACGCCATTGGTGTCAATGTCACCGGTATTTTGCAGGATGACAGTGTTGATTTCAGTACCAGCAGGCACTTTCATGAACTGCAACACATCGGTCGTGGCAGGCGAGGTGGCTGGGGTGACGGCGCCGGTAAAGGTGACGGCACTTGCGTCATCATCCGTAAACATCGGCTTGCTGATTAAGTCAGGGGCATTGAATTGCATTGTGGTTCTCCTTGAATCGAATGAGGGCTAAAACTCCCCGGCGAACCGGGAAGTATCAGTTTTTTACAGCTTTACGGCTGAGTCGATAACAATGACGCCGTTATCGGTAGGCACGCTGTTGCCCAGCTCATCTTTCAACTTGAATCGCAGTTTTGACATTCCGCCCATGGCATCACCCGCAACCTCAAGCGCGCGCTCGAAGTTGTATGGGCGCTCGTGCCAAGAGAAGTAGTACCCACTGGCCGAATTCTTGCCGTACACGTCTGCCAGTGCTTGCGCACCAAGCAGTAAGGCGCGGTCTACAGCAAAGCCTGCGGTCAGGGCACCGTTCACGACTTGCGCGCTTTCCGTTGCGGTGTACTGGTTTGCGGCCGTGATGATGTTGGTGGAATCACCAGGCATGTGACGCACTGACCAGCGTGGCATTTGACGGATCAAAATGCCGTTCCACATGCCAGGCTCACCACTGAACAGCGGGTGCTTGGTGCCGTAGGTTTTCCGTGCCCAAGCGTTTTGCAACATGGTGCGCCAGTTATTGGTCGCACCGGATGCATTGGTCTTGAGTTGGTTCCACTGGCGCGGGGTCAGGAACAGAATGCCCTTGATAGGATCATCATTGGCGGCTGGATCGTCCGGGAACTTGACCGGCTGGATGGGGAAGCCCATATCATCCAGCAGCACCGACAGGGCATCGACGTGATCCAATGTCCAGAGGTCGGTAGAGTCGATCGAACCCAGCTGTTGGCCACCTTGGATCAGGTTGCCGACAGAAGCGGTATCAACCACATAATGGCGATTGTAGGTCGGCGCCAGTACGGGGTTAATCATGATATCGGCGTAGTCCACATCGGACGATACGGGCACAACCCAATCCTTCCCGGTCATGGAGCCGCGCGCACCAGCCAGGTGAACGATGGACAATTGATCTTTCAGGCGTGGGAAGTAGCCGGCCAATTGCGCCATGGCGAGGCCGCGCAGTTTATGCACGGTACGCTGTTGCGCCATCTTGCCGCCAGCATCAACGACCTTGGTGGTCAGGTCGATTTTGATATCCATGCTGGAAGTAGCCAGCTGGTCGCCCATGCCTTCCGCGTTGCGGTCACCCATGATGGGTTTCCCGGTCACGGTGTCGATCAGGTCAACCGATACCGCATCGCCTTGAGACTTGCTCAGGTCGGTGACGCGAACGAAAGGCATATCTGCAACCGTCTGCAGTTTCAGCTTTGCTTCGGCTGCGGCTTGCTGGGGCGCGGCGCCGGTCAGGTTCTTGGCAAAACCTGGGGCGCTGATGGTACGGGCAAAAAGCGCTACGCCAAACGCTTTGCGTGCTAACGCACTGCCTGCTGGGATTTGAGTCTGACTCATTTGTTGCTCCTAAATGGTTGTGCTTCGTTCGCCCATAAAAAAACCGGCACAAGGCCGGCAATGGGGTGGGAAGCGATTGGTTTATGCTGCGAGATTGTTCAAATACTGTTCAATTTGCTCGGGAGTCATCTTGAGCATCATGTTGCCCATTTCGACTTCGCTTAGGTTCTCGGCGCGCTGGGCCTCGCTTGAGGCATCCGGCATACCGCCTGGCAGGTCCGACAGTGAGCGTGGCGTAGCAGGGGCTTTCTCTTTGAGCAATGCCTCTGCCTGTTCACGCGCGCTTTTCGGGACTGGTGTGGGTGTTGGGGTGGCTGCTGCAGCACCGGTGATTGCGCCATAGAATGATTCATATCCCTTGACCACTTTATCGAAGCGTTCCGCAAGCGAAAGATTCTGGTTTTCAGGCTGGGCTTTGAGCATGTTGTCAATCTCGACTGCCCGGGCCCAAGCTGCCGGGTCGGCTTCCAGCGCGGAGAGCTTTGGGTTGGTGTCGATCATGTCACGGACCTGCTGCTGTACCGTGCGCTGCTCGACTGCCTCCCGCTGTTCTTCCTTGCCGTATACCGTCGATAACTTGGACTCAAGCGTGTCGATCTTGGCCATCTGCGCTTCGATCACTTTGGCAAACGCGGGGAAATCCTCGCGCAGTGCCGCCATATCCTCGTCGCTGATTGCACCCACTGCCATTGCTGGCGCGGCTACTTCTGCCGGTGCGGCTGTCCCTTGAACTTGCAGGGAGTCAATCCGCGCTTGCAGTTCAGCCATTGCCTGTTCTGCCTGTTGCCGTCTTTCTCGCTCTGTGGCCAGTACGTTGTATGGAATGGTGTGCTTTCCATCACGCGACTGGATGGGCGCTTCTTCTTGGCCTGTTTTATCCGATGCGTCGGTCGTCACGCTTTCGGGCTTTGCCTTAACTTCTTCGGCATTGTCCGTTTCGTCCTGTTTATCGGTATCGCCTTCCGTGACAACATCGCCCATTCCAGAATTGGCAAGTGCTTCCAGTTCTTCGATGGTTGCTTCGTCCGGGTTGGCTTCAAAATAGGCTAAGTCTTTGGTGGTCATTTGCTGCGCTCCTTGTCAGTTTTCGCATGACTGCGGGTACTGCGGTCGAAAAAAAACCAGCCGGTTAGCTGGTCGGGGTACTGCGTTGACAGGTATCGCCCTGTCAGGCGTATAAACTATGCATGGCCAAACACCATGTTCTCGACGATCTGTTCTGCCTGGTCGCGCACGGTGCCGGCCGCTATCTCCGCTCGCTCTGAAATCTCGACCGCTTTGGCAATCTGATAAGCCTTGGCACGCGACAGCATTGCATCGGCTTCCTGCTTGTCGGCTTTGGCTTGAATTTCTGATACCTTGGCGTCGGTTTCATGCGCCTGCATGCCGGCCTGCGCGCTCTGAAGTTGCGCCTGCAAGTCAGCTATTTGCTTGTCGTAGGCCGCTTTGCCTTGCGCGACTTCCTGTTGGCCTTGCTGAATGATTCCGTGCAGCTGGTTGATCTGCTGGCCCATCTGTTGTTTCTCTGGATCCGGCGTTTCGTTCGCGCTCTTGATGCCAAGCCCGGTACGCAACCGTTCCGCCATTTCGCGGCGGTTGGGCAGGTCGGTGGCCTCGATAACGAAGTCGATGATGAGCCCTTGCGCTTGCGGTGGCAGGCTCTTGGTCAGTTCCATCAGTTGCGCCTGCTGCTGGGCACGATAGGTCGGTGAGCTTTGAACATCGTCGATCACCACGCGCACATTGGCCGCCGACACATCGTTTTCCAGCTTCATCGCGCCGGTTTGTGGGTCTAAGGTCGGTGTATTCAGATTTACAACACGCTCGGCCAGCCCATCGTCGATCGTTACGGCAATTGGCCGGCCTTCCAGATCTTCCATGACCAGCGACAAAAGAATCTCGCCCACTTGGCGGCGTGCGAATCTGGCATTGTCATTGATCTCGGCCAGCCCGATGGTGCCCTGCTCGACCAAGCTGTTGATTGCCGTTCCGCTGCTGGCGTTGCTGTTGTTACCCATCATCGACTGATAGATCCCGGCAGCCTGCGCGATTGAATCCTTCGCGTCCTTGTAGACCTCAAACTGCTGGGTGGCGAGGTTACCGCCATCTTCAACACTGAATTTGCTGGACGGCTTGCGGTTGGAGTTCAGGATCACGTAAGCATCCGGGCGCGCCACTTCCGCAGCGGCCAGGTTATGGTCCTTCACGGCGTCGTCGTCAGCCAATACGCGGCTGCTGGACAAGAGCCAGCGCATTTTCTGTTTGCGGCTGTTCACGTCGTCCTGTCCGGAACGCATCGATCGGATCAGTCCATAGGGAACACCGGTACGATCTTCGCGGTAACCAATGAACGGCACGTAGGGGAACCAGTCATGCCGGTACGGGCTCGGGCCATCGCTCATCTTGTGAGGCCCAATCCACCACGATTGAAACGGCTTCATGAACGAGGCCGGCTGTGGCTTGGCAATACCGCACAGAATCGCCTCGCAGTGCTTGTCATTGTTCAGGTTCAGTTCCACCACGCGGCCATTCGGCAGGCGGATCACGTAGCCGCGCACCATCTTCCGATACCACATTTCATAAATGCAGACGAGGTGACGCTCGGCGTTCAGCCATTCAGACTGGTCAATGCTGGTGGTGCGCGCGGTTTCCAGCGACATGGCCAGGTCGGTATCTTCCGTGGTGATAATGTCGTTCATCGCCATGGTGCCGCTCAATACCTGAATGATCTTTTTGGCTTTTGGGAATGCGGCGATAGCGATATCCTCATCCAGCCATTGCCGGCGTAGCAAATAGCGCGCATCCGATAGATCCGACTTCTTCGCACGCCAGTCCCACCATATTTCACGACGATGGATGTTCTGGACTCGGTATGGTCCTTTCATTGGGTCCGACTCGCGCGCCACTTCTACCCAGCCCATCCCGACTTTCATCTGATGAGCGTAGGCGTCTGATATCGATCTGTCAGCACGGCTTTCCAGTTCAGCGTTGTGCAGCTTGAGCGAGAGCGCGTCGGCCAGGTCGCTATTCACTTTGCCATCGCCACCCGGGCGCACTTTCCAGTCGGTACGCGACTTGACTTCCATACCCAGCACCACATCGATTGCCGGCTTGATCAGGTTTTCAATGATGGGAGCCTGGCCGCGTTCCTCCATGTCGTACAACGTCTGCGAGTCCAGCTGGTTGCTGTCGTAGTAGTCGGCTTCGATATCGGCAGACAAGCGCCATCCGGGTTGCTGGCGTATTTCAAACAGCACTTTCTCAAGCTGGAACAGCTGCATGCCGGGATCGTTTGCATCAGCGTTCTTCTGCGATTCATTCGCCGATGATTCGTTGAGCGTGAAGTCAGCCATGGGTATTTTTGTCCAAAAAAGGGTGATACCTGCGTATCAAGGAGATTGAATTAATCGCGTGATGGGCGTTTAAATCGGTCATTTTTCAGCCAACACGCCAATTTGAGCGGATTACGTTGCGATTTATGGTTGTGCGCTCTGATTTGCCGGTTTGCACCTTGAAAGCGAATGTCATGGCCAAGGCGTCTGCCATGTCTGGCGATTTCAGGCCACGACGCTTCAGTTTCTCTTTCGATTCCAGAACCATGCGCCGGCTTGAGTCATACGAGTATGAAAGACCGGTCAGGTCCGACTGCAGAGCATCATCATCAGGTATCGAGCATGGCTGATCTTTGAGCCAGTCGCGCATTTCGCCCCACATTTCGGCGCGCTTGTTCATATACTTGATTTCATCGACTGGCTTACCGCCTGAATGCACGCGCACGATCTGGTAACCAAGTTCGATAAGCCGGTCGCCTACGCCGGATCCCACTCCAACAACGTCAACCATGACGCCATCGGGTTTGTAATCGTCAATCAGCTGCGCCACGATGCCGGCCACTTCCATCGGGCCTTTCTTCGAGAACCGCCATGTTTTCTTGACCACGCGGCCTTGCCGCAGCACGATTGCCGTGTCGTCGTCGCCATACTCTGCCGGGTCCACGCCCAGCATGACGGCGCCGACTGGTTCTACGGTCTTGGGCTTGCGCGCTTCCACTACGTCGAATGGGCTTATCAGGCTATCGCGGGTCGCGGCCATGTACGCCATGTCGGGCGTTGCCGGGTATTCCTGATTGAACAGCGAGGTGTCGCCGCGGAAGTCGTCCGATATCTTCGCGCGGCGCCATGCCATCTGATCCATGTCCAGGCCGAACGTGGTCATGTACTTTACTTCGGATGGGTCGAGCGCCATGTCTGCCGGCGCAAGCTTGCGATATTCCTCTTGCCAGAACCACGGCACGAATATGGCGATGTAACTGGATTCTCCGCGCTCGGCAGCTGACCACATCGCATGGAACAGGTTGCCAATGCCATTGGCCGTCGATTCCAGAATGACCTCGGTGCCCGGCAGGTCTGGTACAACCTGTCCAATGCCGGCCATGTGGTCATCGGCGTTTGGCCAGAATGCGACCTCCGAGCCGTGGAAATACTGTGCGGTCAGTGAGCGGCCTGTTGCCTTCGATCCGGCCGTCGCCACCTTGAACCCTGAATCCAGCTTGTCGAAGTACAGTTCTTTCGCGTTCGCATTGCCGGTGCTGGGCTTGAGAACCGCTGGGCAGTTATCGTGATACCGCTGCGCCTGCGAGAAAATATTGTCTGTCGCCTTCTGCTCATGTGTCAGGATGAAGGCGGTCTTGCCGAACTCTCCGCTGACTTTCCAATATAGCCGGCCTTCGGTGTATGTCGATGCACCTTGCTGCCGGCCTTTGAGTATCAGCGCGCGCACCATGCCGGTCAGTGCCAGCTGTTCCTCTATCCTGCTGTGGATGTACTTCTGCGCGGTGTTCAGTTCAAACGGTAGTATCGCGCCGCTTTTGGTCCGTATCTTGAGGGCGCGCGGTGCATAGAACGCAAAGTCTTGACGGAACCGCTTTATGACGGCCAGTTCGTCAGCCATTGCCGTACAGTTTCTTGAGCATGGATTCGTATTCGTCCGTGCCGCTGCCGCCATCATCATTCATGCCGAAAGCCTGGCGCTCCAAACCTACCAGCGTTTTGAGCGTGTCGGACAGCTGCTTCATGTTCATGACGCGCCCGGACAGCGAGATAACCTTGCTGTACAGATCATTGCGCCGGTCATTGCCTTGCTTGTCCTCGCTGCGCAGCATTTCGCCCAACTCTTGGAACAGTTTGGCGTTGTCTGTGGTGGCTTCCAGTTCACTCAGCAGGCTCATGGCCAAGCTGCGCGTGCGCTGTATGTCACGACGATGCGCCAGCTGTATGTGAACAATCGCCTGCGCATTTGCTTCGATTACTTCTTTCTCAGCCGGTTTGTTCTGTTTGCGTTCAGTATCAATGTTCAGTAATGAAGCGTTCAGCTTGGCGGCTGCCTTTTCTCGTATCTTTGCAGCGAGGTCACGCTCCCATCCTTCCTCATTTGCTATTTGAGTTATTCTGGATGCGGCAAGCCCAAACTCTTTTGATAGCAGGCGCAATGACTTCACGCCTGCGCGGTAGGCTATCTCAAGCCCCTCACGGTCTATGTCCTTACGTTTAGCTGCCATGTGAAACCTTGAAAATAAACTCGATCAGCACCAGCCCAACCATCCCCACAACACCGATCACGCCTGCTACGGTCCAATTACGTGTCATCTTTACTGTGGGCATTTCGCCCTCCACGACGCGCATTCGGGTTTCGTGATCCTCAATATCGTTGAACGCGCGATTTACTGCGGATTCCAGCGTAGTGTGCGATGATTCCATCTTGGTCATCAGTAGGCATAGGTTCTGCAACGCCTGCGCGATCTCTTTCGAGTTGTCGCGCACTTCGGCGGCAATCGCTTTCATTCCCTCTTGATCCCGCTCGACGCCAGACAACCGAAGCAAGATGTTTTCACGGAATTCTTCTTGACTCATCATGCCCGCGCCCCCAGCAGTGTGGCCCAAGTAGCGGAATAGCCATCCTGGTACAGATGGGCCCGTTCGAGTTTGTTCATGTTCGTGTTCAGCCCGTCAACGTAGCCAGTCTCCACGAATGCCACCTGTGCGCCGGATAGCTGGCCAATCTCGACGTGGGTGTTCTCGTTTGCGGCCAGCATCATGCCGATTAACCTCGGGATGATGGTTTTAATCGTGTAGACGCCCGGTTTCATCGGCGCCGCCTTCGTGACTAACTGAATACCGATGCGCGGCATGCCGTCGATCTTGAGTTGATCGACCGGGATATTGTTCTCCATGCCCCCATCGAAGCACAGCGCATCACCGTACTGGACCGGGGCATATACCAGCGGGATCGCCGCCGATGCGCGCGCTGCCTGCGCCAAGGTCATGGTTGGCGTGGTTTCCCGGCTGAATTTGATTGCACAGTAGTTCGCAACGTCAGTGGCCATGATTGTCAGCGGTATCCGGCAAGTGCTGAATGACTGCACTCCCATGTTGTCCTCAAGCCATTCGTACAGCGTATTGCCAGAGCAGTAGCCCATCTTGGTCAATAGGCTCCAAGGGTTGAACGTGAGGAAGTCCGACCAGTCCTTCTCCATGGCCAGGTTCTTCATCGTGTCCAGGCTCATGCCTGATGCGTACAGCGCGGCGATGATACTTCCGCCTGAGGTGCCGGCAATCTCGCGCACCTCGTAACCCGCGTCATTGATTGCCGCCAGCGCGCCGACATGCGCCGGGAACTTGAACCCGGAACCGGAAAGCGCGACTCTTATTGGTTTCATGGCTTCACTGGCGCCGATATCTTCTGTGCGCCCAGCACGGCACCAGCGCCTACAGCTGCGGCTCCGATACCGGGGGCAGCCAGCGCAGCACCAGCTGCGGGTAGTATGGCCGGGAGTACGCCGGCAAGCGCTACAGCGACCGCGGCCTTTGCGGCTGCGTTGATTGCGTCTTGCGTGGCTCCTGCTGCAATCGCTTGGCCAGCAAAGGCCGTTTCGCCAGTCTTGGACAGCGATATGTCGTAATCATCGCCGTGCTTGACCATGTGCGCGGTCATTTGGGCAGTTTCCTTGCCGTCGTGAACGTCCACCTGGCAACAGATCGTGGTATGCGCCTTGGCATCCAGCACAATAGGCTTGATGCTGTAGCTGGAATTACCGGCGTATTGCAGCGATTGGCAGCCGGCCAGTGATAGCGCCAGCAGAATAGTCATGACCAGGTACTTCATTATGTTGGCTCCTTTGGTTGCTCGGGCTGCTTGGGTTGAGTTGAGCGTGGCTCGGAAGTCCGGATGTGATACAGCGCCTGCATGATTGCGGCCAGCACAGCGACGAATGGGCCAACCGGCGTAAGCTCAAGGATCACCAGAATTAGCCATACGGCCATCACCAGCACGCCAATCTGAATACTTTGATCACGCATTGAATTCTCCGGACATAAAAAAAGCCCCGTTAGGGGCTTATTGGATTGCGTTTCAGGTTACTTTCCGCATTCCAGCGGCCCGATGTATTTACGGTAGCTGGCTACCCAATCGGTCAGCAGTAGCGCCTGCGCTTCGGGGATCGTCATTTGCTTTTTGCAAATCGCCCGGTGGACGTAGTTCTCCAATTGGTCTTTCATGTGGGCATTGCATGGCCCGTCGTAAATCTGCGGCCACAAATTTTTTGCGTCGTCCGCACCGCCATCTTCCAGCGACAGCAAATGGTCAATCTCGTAGCAGCTATGCCCGGGACCAGTACATTTCGGGCTGTGGCGTGGCGTGATGCCGTACTCTTTGTATACCGCCGCCTTCGTCGCCGCAGTCGTGTGCCGCACTGCCTTGGTCGAGGTGGTACATAGCGTCTGCACGGTCACGTCGCGGGTAACGCCAGGCGTTAGGACGGGATCAGGCAGCACGCCGGCATGCGCCAGCGCCACAAAAGCGACAGCCCAAAATATCGTAATGGCCCACAAAGCCGCCAAGCAAAATTGTTTTTTAATTCTCATAGTTTGTGGCTCCTCATGACCGATACCAGCTTTTTGTAATAGTCAGGGTCAGTCGCATAACCCGCCTTTGCAATCTCAAAAGCAAATTTCTTCGCGTCGTGCGGGTAAACCAGCGCGGCGGCGTAGCGTGGGTTCACTTTGAAAAACTTGGCGTGGTCCAGCAGACTTTCTGCCCAGCTGTCGTACTTACGCCACTTGGCGGGAACGATTACTTTCTTGCCACGGATTACCTCTTCCGTTTGCATGGATATCGTCGGGCCTTTCCAGAAGTGATCTGCCTTAACGCCGAACAGGTTGTTGGCCTGGATACAGGACTCAGAACCGCCCCACTCCGACTCAAGCGCTCCTTGGGCGATAGTAAATGCAGCGGGGATGCCATATTCTGCCTCGCACTCATCTGCGCCGGGGCGGATCGTAGCTATAAAATCATCAGGTTTCATGTGGCACCTCTATCATTTCTAGCGCAGAAACGTGCACCTCGACCTCATCACCGTCCGGCAGCGCAACCCGCACCCAAGTGAGCGTGATGTATTTAACGCGGACACCTGGTTCCAGTATTTGCACTTCCAGCAGCGCGCTATCCTCCAGCTCCGGACGTAATCCCACCGCACGTCTAACAATACGCAGACTTTCTCCCGGCT
>JBDSHM010000415.1:0-1940 GCA_039918495.1 Sulfuriferula sp.
TAGCCCCAGTGAAAGGATCAGTGCGAACAGGGTGATGCGATTGATGGTCTGGCCGGCAATGAGGCCGACAGTCAGCACTACGAACAGGATGAGAGGGACGGTGAGTGTGACAATGGCAGCTTCGCGCCAACCCAGGAAAATCACCAGAATAACCACAACCGAACCGATAGCGATACCCAGATGTTTCATCAGGGTATTCACTGCGTCGTCAGCCTTGGCACCATCGTCACGTGTGACGGCGACGTCAATGCCTTCGGGGATGGCCTGGCGTTTGAGGTTGTCCAGTTTTTTGATGACCGCATCGGCGACGACGACCGCATTGGTACCGGCCTTCTTGGCGATGGCGATAGTTACGGCCGGCGCTTCACCGCGATAGGCGGGATTATGTGCAGCGGGGCCATAGGCAAACCGGGTCTGTTCATTGGTTTCCGCAGCGCCGTCCTGGATGGTGGCGACATCTTTCAGGAATACCGGTTTGCCATTGGGTGCGCCCACGATGATCTGGCCCACTTCACGTGCGTTTCCGATAAAGCCGGACAGACGCAACGGCTCGTTGTGGTTGGCATCTACCAAGGTGCCAATCGGCATGGAAACATTGGCGCCTTGCAGCATCTTGTCTACCTGATCCAGACTCAATCCGGCTGCAGCCAGTTTTGCAGGGGATATCCAGACATTGATTGCACGGCGCGCGCCACCTACTAGCTGGGTAAAGGATACACCCGGCACGTTGCGCAGTTGTTCTAGTACACGCGATGAAACCTGGCGCAGTTGATAATCGCTCATCCGGGTAGAACTCAGCGTGAGCGTCATGATTGGCACGTCGTCTACATTGATGGGCTTGACGATCGGTTGCATGGCGCCCGGCGGAATGCTGTCCAGGTTTTGCATCAACTGGTTATAGAGTTTGACCAGGCTTTTTTCCTGATCTTCGCCGACGTCGAACTGAACCGTGACAACGCCAAAATCAGGGGCGGCGTAACCGAAGGTGTGTTTCACCCCGGACTGGGCGTTCATGATGGCTTCCAGCGGTTTTATTACCAGATTCTGGATTTCAGTGGCGGAAGCGCCCGGTTTGGCCACAATGATATTGGCAGCCGGCACCACGATCTGCGGATTGTATTCACGTGCGGTGACGAAAAGTGCCATCACACCGGCAAGCGTGATCGCCAGCATCAGCATGGCGGTGATTTTCGATTCCAGAAAAGTGCGGGCGATTTTGCCCGCGATATTCAGGGATGCCGGCTTTGGATCAGACATTGCCACTCCCTGCATTGACTATTTTGTCGCCGGATTGCAGTTGTTCGGTCGCCGAGGTTACAACATGCTCGCCGGGGCTCAGACCAGCCTGAATTTCCACCAGGCCATCGCTGCTGTCGCCGACACGCACCATGCGGTAATGGGCGATGCCTTGACTATCCACCACGAACACACCGGTGATACCGGCACGATCGAGTACAGCCGATTTGGGAACACGTACACCTTCACGCTGACCGGTAGGGAAGGAGACCAACACATACATACCGCTCTTGAGTTGCGTGCCTTGAGGTAAATCAATTTTAACCAGATAGGTGCGTGTGGCTGGGTCTGCTGCGGATACCAGGCGTGCAATTTTCCCGGTGACGGCAGTGCTGCTGTCGGCAGACTGCAAACTGACACTGTCGCCCATCTTTAAATGGGAAAATACGTCAGACGATACGTTTGTCTGAACTTGTAGTCTGGATTGATTTTCCAGCATCAGGACGGGTTTGCCGGGTGTAGCAAGATCACCGACGTTGGCAAGTTTTTGAGTAATGATGCCAGCGAATGGAGCGGTCAGAGTGGCGTAGCGCATTTGTCCCGCCGCAGTATTGAGGCCCGCGCGGGCCGCAACCGCCTGTTGCTGGGCTACCTGGTATTGCAGGCGTATTTTGTCCCACTGTTGTTTTGGAATGGCTTCTTCC
>JBDSHM010000416.1:0-3426 GCA_039918495.1 Sulfuriferula sp.
GGCCTATTTTCGAATGATGATGTCGCGACTCAAGGGCCGTTGGCCTTTTGGGTGAGCGACACACTTAGCGAAACGCTCAGCGGCATTCACCACCAGCTGTTTAATTTTCTGCTTGCTTTGATCGGCCTGCATATCGGCGCAATACTGTTTTACCGATTTTTCAAGCATGACAACCTGGTTGTTCCGATGATAACGGGTTATAAAACCTTGCCTGGCGGCATGTCGGCACCAAAATTGCATTTTGCCAGCAACTGGTTTGCAGTACTGCTATTCGGATTGGTCATGATTGGCGTACTGGTCCCTATTTCCATCGCCTGAATCTGCTGGTCGGTAAACCAGCAGATTTACTGCGGCTCACCCCTGAACTCGCGGTGACAAGCCTTGCAGCTGTCAGCCACTTTTCCGTAACTGGCGCGAATCACATCCATATTGCCTGTTTTGGCGCTCTCGGCCAGCTGAGCTGACGCTGCGATAAAGGTCTGCTGTGCCTGTTTGAATTGGGCCGGCTTTTGCCACACCTCCGGTTTTGCTCTTGTAGGCGAATAATTGCTTCCCGGTGTAAAGTATTGCCACGGCTGCGTACTGAGTGTTTGCAATTCCACTGCGTATTGCAAGAACCTGTCTTTTTCGTAGGGTTTTCGGCCACGCACGATTAATCCCATTGGTTCGAAATTGCGCAGCATCTGCTTGAATACAAGTTTGCGCTTGGTTCCCGGTTGCCCGACATGCGTGTCCTTGGCCGGCCCGCAAGCTGCTACTGCAAAACATGCCAGCAATATGAGCGGTGCGCGTAGCGATCGTGTAATGCTGCATGGACTCCTGAGCGCTGTCTTGTCGTTCCTTCCAAACCAAATCCTGAAACCGGGCATATCCATATTCCTTTTAAATTCATTGTAGATGACCTAATTCGTTATCTTGTCACAATTAGCCTTACTCCTTCCTTACCAAGCCTGTCGGAGTCGCTAGCCAACTGGAACGCCACTTGTGCTGGTTCACCAGCGTAAGAACATGAGTCGAGCGTTGTCTGCATGCCTAGATTAATAAAACCCGAACCAGTTCAATTTCCTTCAAAATTTTGCGTCATGGTTTCAATGATTGACCATTCATATCCCCTGAATTTCACAAACTGGGTTTGGTCCTAATCCACAATCGAAAATGCTCAATTTACGGAAATTAATTACACATGGGCGGGGATATTCAATAAATTTCCTATTTACGTACGCTAACGTACAGAAATAAGAGGTTATCCATTTTATCTTTGTATCACCTGCCGTTTTTTCTGAAATATTCTTTCTTTCAGACTTGAGTACAGCAGGGAATCATAGTGTTCGTGTCAGCGATTATGATGGAATTGATATTTAACTTTTTTAAGGAGTTTAAATCATGAACAAGGATCAAATTAAAGGTACGAGCAAGGAAATCGCCGGCAAAACCCAGCGTGGTGCTGGCAAACTGGTCGGTAGCAAGGAGCAGCAGGCTAAAGGTCTGGCAAAAGAAGTTGCCGGAAAGATGCAAAAGAATGTCGGTAACGCCAAAGAAGATCTCAAGGATATCCAAAAACATAAACACTGATTTTCGTGAATATGTTTGATATCCGAGGAACTTGATGTCGGATTGCCCGGCATTTAAATGTAAATGCCGGGCAATCCGAATCAAAATTTCAGGAGTCACTTGGGTACAGTGCGGCACGTCCCCAACATCGTTGGAAAGGTCACATAACCATGATCCACGCTATACCCCTAGTGAACCCATTCCCCCCATTCATGGCCTTGGCTTTAAGCCTCTCCTTCTTCACCGTATGCGAGATGGCAAACGCGAGCAACTGCCCTAAAGGTCTGCAGAAAGACTCAATTTCCACACAACAGATCAAGCCGGAATCGAGCCGTGAGGAAGTAATGAGCCCACGTTCGATAAAGAACCGTACATTCGAGAATAAGAAATTCATGCAGCAGAACAAACCCCGCTGGACCTGATCCTCTTGTGTTTATGGGACTGCGTGATTAAAGCAATTTCCCTCACTTTGATTTAGTCCCTATCGGATACCGAATGCACCTGTCCCTTGCTTCACGCCTGCTGTTAGGAGGGTTAATACTCAATCTTGGCGGCTGTGGAGAAATGGCCACACTGCCAGAGCAAGCAGGTGTCGGTCCTCGCCCGGAATTGCCGCAGCCCAACCCTACGCTTATCCCTACTGTGCATATTGCGCCAGCCAAAGGTTGGCCAGCCGGCGCCACGCCGCTGGCAGCGCGTGGCTTGGCTGTGAATGCTTTTGCAACCGGGTTGAAGCACCCGCGCTGGTTGTATGTGCTCCCCAATGGCGACGTTCTGGTAGCCGAAAGCAATGCTCCACCCAAACCCGAAGACGGAAAAGGCATCAAAGGCTGGATAATGAAGCTGGCAATGAAACGCGCCGGCGCTGGCGTCCCCAGCGCGAATCGCATCACGTTATTGCGCGATACCAATGGCGATGGCGTCGCCGACACCCGCACGGTTTTGCTACACGGTCTGAATTCACCTTTTGGCATGACACTTGTCGGCAATGATCTCTATGTGGCAGATACGGATGCCTTGATACGTTTCCCCTATCACCGCGGCGAAACCCATATCACGGCAGCCGGCGTTAAAGTGGTGGATTTGCCGGCCGGACCAATCAATCATCATTGGACCAAAAACGTGATTGCCAGCCCTGACGGTACGCGTCTTTATGTCACCGTGGGCTCGAACAGCAATGCGGGCGAAAATGGCATGAAAAATGAGATCGGTCGTGCCGCCATTTGGCAAATGGATTTAGCCACCGGCCAGACTCGCATTTTTGCGTCGGGCCTGCGTAATCCCAATGGCCTGGCGTGGCAACCGCAAACCGGCGCTTTATGGACCACGGTGAATGAACGCGATGAGATCGGCAGCGATCTCGTGCCCGACTATATGACCTCGGTAAAGGACGGCGCTTTTTACGGATGGCCTTACAGCTATTACGGCCAGCATGTCGATACGAGAGCGAAGCCGCCACGACCTGACCTGGTGGCTAAAGCGATTGCACCGGATTATGCGCTGGGCGCGCATACCGCCTCGCTTGGGCTAGCCTTCTATGAGGGCAATTTATTGCCGAAGCGGTATCGGGACGGGGCGTTCGTCGGCCAGCATGGCTCCTGGAACCGTCAACCGCGCAGCGGCTATAAAGTGATTTTTGTGCCGTTCACCGACGGCCGCCCGGCGGGAGTGCCAGAAGATGTACTGACCGGATTCGTCAATAATGAGGGTGAGGCGCTGGGCCGTCCGGTGGGCGTGGCAGTCGACCGCAAGGGTGCGCTGCTTGTCGCCGATGACGTAGGCAATGTCATATGGCGAGTGACCCCCGCCATGGCTAAATAGGAGGAAGGCCACCATGCGCAAACGCGTCATCAGCATTGCGGTATTTGATCAAAC
>JBDSHM010000417.1:0-3081 GCA_039918495.1 Sulfuriferula sp.
AAGTTCGCAGCGGAATTAGCACCAAGTTGGCGAGTAATCGCGCTAGACCAGCGGGGCCATGGACATTCTGACCACGCTAAAAGCTATATGCGTGAGGACTATCTCGGAGATTTGGCCGCACTATTCAAACACCTCGGGATCAACAACGCCGTCCTATTGGGCAATTCTCTTGGCGGTGTCAATGCCTACCAATTCGCGGCACGACATCCCGAGCATGTAAAAGCTCTCATCATCGAAGACATTGGTACGATTATCGCGGAGGACGCCTCGTTTGCGTTGGCTTGGGGAGGAACTTTTCCAAGCCGAGAAGCCCTCGCCGGCCGCATTGGCCAGCGACTGTTGCCTTACCTCCTGGATTCTTTTCGTAATACCTCAGGCTCCTGGCAACTTGCATTCGACCCTCACGAGACGCTTGAATCGCAACGACAGCTTAATGGTGACCACTGGGCGGACTGGCTCGCGACCGACTGTCCAACTCTTCTGATCAGAGGACGAGAGAGCCGACTTACTACACAGGCTCATCTGGAAGAAATGGCCGCAGGACGGACCAATACACACTTTGTCACACTTGACGGTGGGCATGTCGTTCACCTAGACAACCCAAATGGTTTCACGAACACCGTGCAGGAGTTCTTGCATGACCTTTGAGCTCATCAGCTTGTCCGCTCATTGCGTACTCTTGCCTAACGCTACTCTACGGACTTCCCATCCCCGTGAATAACAACACGGGACAGACCACGGTTAAAGTGATAAGCCAGGGCTTCTAGCGCGTCTGGAGAAAGCCATACCCCGCCGATCTCGTTTGGCTTTGGCGAATGTGCTACTCCATATCATCCAGCGCGGGAACAATCGGCAGGCGTGCTTTTATGCGGATGAAGACTACTGTTTTTATCTGGATTGGTTGCGTGAGTACGCAGAGAAGACGGACTGCCGGGTTCATGCGTACGTATTGATGACCAAATCACGTCCACTTGCTGATTTCATCAAAGCGCCCGGATGCAACCGGCGCTTTGATGAAAGCACTGGGTCAGCGCTATGTCCAGTACATCAACCGCACTTACCACCGCAGCGGCACATTGTGGGAAGGGCGCTTTCGCTCGTGTCTCACGCAAGAGGAAACCTATTTGCTGGCCTGCCAGCGCTACCTCGAATTGAACCCGGTGCGGGCGGATATGGTGGCGCACCCTGCGGAGTATCGCTGGTCGAGCTATCGGGCGAATGCGCAAGGCGAACCGGATGCACTGTTGAAGCCGCATTTGCTTTACGAGGCGCTGGGGTGGGACGCAGCCAGCCGTCAAGCAGCCTATCGTGAGCTTTTTCGATATGAACTGGAGCGTGGCCTGGTAGATGAAATCCGCCGTGCGACGAATGGAAATTATGCGTTGGGTAATGAAAGCTTTGCTGCACAAGTAACGGCGGCCTTGGGGAAGCGTGCTGTTCCCGGAAAATCAGGGCGACCACGCAAGGTAAGCGAGCCAGCTTCGGGGAAGCTGCTCGATGGGTAACGGAAACCGTGGTCTGTCCCCAATGCTTTTCGATGAAGTAGAATTCGACATGGGCAGAGGCTGTTTTGTGTTTTATGGATTGCAGGTGTCGTAACCGTAATTATATCGAACGCTTACATGCATTTCTGCCATTTTTATGCATAATCCCAATTAAATAATATGAAACTACTACTCGCTTTATTTAGCGCATCCACGATTCTGTTGGGGTGCGCAACGCCTACGCCAGAATATATCGAACCTAACCCAAAGTCTGAACCAACCGCGCAAATGCGTGTTGCCATCTTAGTGGGAGTTTCTGCGATTGTTTTAGCACACGATAATAATAATGGCCCTTGCCTCAGCTATGTGGGGGTGACGGTGCTACCTGTAGCCATCAACACATGGGGCTTTCCTCAATCCAATATCAAAAGAGTGGGTATGCCGCCAGGAGAAAACGAGTTTGGAAGAGCAATTACTGAGCTCTACATCCCGGCAGGAAAACAGATAACCATAAGTGCCAGGTATTCTGGCGGCAATGGAATGATGACAATGAACTGCTATCGCGCTTTCCGTTTTCAGCCAATTCGCGGAAAAAATTACGAACTTTCCCTCATGACCGGTGTTGGAAATAACGTAAAGCTGGCAGATTCCTGCATTTTGGAACTCAAAGAAATCCTTGTGCGTGATGCCCAGCCACCGAAACTTATTAGTATCCCCGTCGAGCCCATCATTGTTAAGGGTCGTCCGGCTTGGGAGAGGCTTTGTTCTGCTTCGAAATAATTGCGGGCCCTTTCTGAAGCAAATGAGGGATTACCGCCTCACTCTACGTTATGTCTTTTCACTAATCAGAAGTCTTCAATATGCAAAATGATAAATCGAATTTTCCTCTCCACAATTTTATTTATCTCTTGTTCTGCTTTTGGTGCGGAGCTTCTTGATGAACGCATTGTGAAGCGAAAATCAGTTGGCAAGATGATCCTATGTTTTCAAACACAAAATTAAAAACAACTTAAAATCAATTAGTTGAACAATCATTATTCAGTCTGAGGTGCGATTCATGAAAAAAATTATTGTCACATTGGTGACAGCCATTACCCTGTCAGGCTGCGCGAGTGCGGTTCGACAACACTCCCTGATCGACAAAAAATATAGCGAAATAGCCATCGCTGCGAAGGAGGTTGCCGCGCTTACAGCAATTCAGCGCGGGCAATCGGTCAATATTAAGGTTGGCGACTCGTCACCCTCCATTAATTATGGGAAAGCAGTTGGCAAGTTTGAATCGGTAGAAGTGTCACCCACATCAGCGAGTAACTTCCGGATAACTATCGCGGGAATATGCGACTGTCTGGGCTTTAGAAAATGGTCAGCTGTACCCATTACATATTTGCTTAATGACCACGGCGATGTCATTGCTGAAGGGACATTCGCGACGCCGAACACACAACTTCTCACTGGAAAGTTTCCTGTTGCAGGGAAATACAAAATTTTGATTGTTGCTGATAGCACGACTAAAGGGCGGTATCTATCGGATGTGTCAGGTTTGGTTATTTATAGTGGATTACCCATTGCTCCATTCTCGATACCCATGAGATCGCAT
>JBDSHM010000418.1:0-5027 GCA_039918495.1 Sulfuriferula sp.
ACAATTGTGACACCTGCCGGGTACCGCGTCGCAGCAGGCTGCGGATACGCGCCAGCAGTTCGGCAAAAGCAAACGGCTTGGGCAAGTAATCGTCAGCGCCCAGCTCCAGCCCGCGCACTCTGTCCTCCACCGTATCGCGCGCACTCAGGAATAGCACCGGCACCAGTTTTGTCCTGCGGATGCTTTGCAGCACTTGCCAGCCATCCATGCCCGGCAGCATTACATCCAGCACGACGAGATCATACTCGTCGGACAGCGCCAAAAATTCGCCTTCCGTCCCGGTACGTGCAAGATCCACAGCAAAGCCCGATTCGGTCAGCCCTTTGCGCAAATAATCACCGGTTTTTGGTTCGTCCTCGACCACTAAAATTTTCATTGAACCTCCCCACTAAGCGGTCGATTATGCCGCCTGGCTTAGCAAAGTGACATTACAAAAACGTAATGCAATAGCAATGCTTGCATTATGGTTAATGGTCTATTATGACTTTTGACGTGCTTTTTCTGAAGAGGTGGTTGTATGCAAAGGCGTAAATTTCTACAGTATGCCGCAGCCTCCGGGCTTGGCATATTGGGTGGCGGCTATCTGTACCAATACGCGACGAACACCCGCCAGAATAACTTGCTAGGCAGCGCCGTGGCAGCGCGCAATGCGGCACGCCACACACCCTTGCTTATCCCCGGCGATAGCGGCCCCCTCGGCGTACTCGATATGTCCGATGCATCGCTTACGCTTAACGCCCATGCCGCCACGCTGCCGTTGATCCAGGGCAAGCCGTCGCCGTTCTTGATTTATGAAACGCAATACGGCGGAAAGGCCTATCAAAACCCGATTATTCGCGTTAAGCGCGGCAGCCAGTTTAACGCGATCCTGCAAAACGATTTAGACGCGCCGACCATTATTCATTGGCACGGTCTGCACGTGCCGGGCGTGATGGACGGCCAGCCGCGCAACACGATCGCTCCCGGTGCGCGCTATGACTATGCTTTCACCGTGGCCAATCGCGGTGGACTGTACTGGTATCACACGCACGCCCATCATCTCACCGCCAAACAGGCCTATTTCGGTCTGGCGGGTATTTTCATGGTCGAAGACGAGGATGAGGTGGTGCTGCGCAACGCACTGCAACTCGAACCGGGCATCACCGAGCTGCCCTTGCTGATTCAGGACAAGCAGTTCAACGCCGCCGGCGCGCTGGTCTATGCCAGCAATCCGATGCAGCAGATGATGGGCCAGCTCGGCGACACCATTCTGGTCAACCTGACGCCGCAGCCGCAGCTGAATATCTCGAATCGACTGTATCGGTTTCGCATCCTGAACGGCTCGAATTCGCGCATTTACAAGCTTGCCTTCGTTCAGCGCAGCAAAACGCTGCCCTTCGCAATCATCGGCACCGACGCCGGTTTGTTGGATCGGCCTTACCCCGCGCAACAAGTTTTCCTGGCTCCGGGCGAGCGCGTGGATATTCTGTTCGATGCAAGCCCACAGCGCGCGGGTGATGAAATCCTCCTGAATAGTCTTGCTTTCGAGGCCATGAACACCGAGATGATGGGAGGAATGGGCGGGATGATGGGTGGCATGGGCGGCATAGGCGGTTCAAGCCTCGCCTTGGGCGCCGAGTTCGAGATCATGAAGCTGGTGGTCGCCAGCCCCGGCGCGGCAACGCCGTCAGCGTTACCACGCAAGCTTTCCACCATTGCGCGCATTGATACCCGCGGCGCACCCGTGCGCAACATCAATCTATCAATGGGCCACATGCAATGGCTGATTAATGGCCAGAGCTACAGTCTGGACAGCTATCCGATACAAACCCATGCCAACACGGTCGAGCTATGGGATATCCAGAACGCGCAAAGGAGTATGCCGCATCCGATGCATCTGCACGGTTTCTCGTTTCAAGTCGTCAGCCGTCACAACAGTCCGAACCAGGTGCGCCAGCTCGCGCAGGATGCGAGTGGACGATTGATCACCGATCTCGGCTGGAAAGACACGATTCTGGTTTGGCCAGGGGAGACCGTACGCATCGCGATTGATTTTACCAACACGTTTAAAGGCGACCAGATCTATCTATTCCATTGCCATAACCTTGAGCACGAGGATCAGGGCATGATGCTTAACTATCGCGTCATCGCGGCGTAATTCTGACAAAGATGGGTACCTTACCGAGGGCAGCCTATGAATCAAGTCAATGTTCGATAACGCACAGAACAACCCCGACTGTCAGTGTAAACATAGCCATCTGTATCCTCTGTTTTGAGGTTTCCTGACCCCTTCATTTTTGGAGAATATGATGAAAAACCCGCAAGACATGGAAAAGCAAATGGGCGCGATGCAGGAAAGCATGCTGACGATGCATGAGCAAATGCACAAGATAATGGATGCGAAAACTCCGCAGGAGCGCGAGCGACTTATGCAAGAGCACCGACACATGATGCACCAGCATATGCAGGCCATGAAAGACGGGGGCATGATGGGCGGTGATGCGAAAAGTGGCTCGGGAATGGGTACAGGCAAGGAACAAAAAGACGGCGAAAAGCATCAATAGCCGCGCGAAAAGTTACGGCAAAATCTGCCGGAGTGGCCTCGCGCTATCACGCAGATGTGAATCAACCCAAATATACAAGGAGCTTAATCTGATGAATGCTACGACCAAAACAGCCCTCGTCATCGCGTTTGCCATTGTCGTAGCACTGCTTCTGCTGTTCGGCGGCGGGGCGATGACCGGGGCAACGCTGAGTGGCGGGATGATGGGGAACGGCGCGATGGGTGGAATCAGCTGGATGTGGATTCCTGCTGTCCTGATGCTCGGTCTCGGTGTCCTGCTCGTTTGGGTCATCTTCGGGCAGAAAAAGTGACCGGGCTATGGCCGCTCGATCGGAAAACCGCCACCGCAACAAGCGCAAGATGAAATCGCGCAACGACCATATTGAGTTCAGCAAAGCGCAGCAATAATTTCAGGGGATGTCCCTGCTAACCGAGGAGTAAAAACCATGAAACAGACAGTCTTGAGAAAAGTTGGATCGGCATTTCTGATTATCGGACTCGCCTCCGCCGCGCTTCCAGCCTATGCAGAAAAGCATGGCGGAGCAGATACCATGGGCGGTATGGAGATGGGCAAGAAAGGGCAGCCTGACGCGATGGATATGGGCAAAAAGGGCGAGCCTGGCGCGCAGCAGATGTCGGGGATGATGAGCGACATGTCGAGCCAGATGAAGGATATGTCCGGCATGATGGAAAGCGGCAGCATGAACCCGGATACGATGAAGAAGATGTCGAGCCAGATGAAGCAAATGGGCGGCATGATGAACAACATGTCGGGGATGATGAACAAGGGTATGACGATGGACGCCGGCAAGCAGAAGAAGATGGGCCAGATGCGCAAACAGATGGACCAGATGCGCAAGAACATGCCTGCTTCACCTGAGATGAAATAAGCCGGTGGCCCCCGGCGGACAACCCGCCGGGTTTTCTTCGGCCATGGCGCCGGTTTTACCGCCAAGGTTTTTGGGAGGTATTTAATGGATGTAATGATTATCGCGACGAAAGCTTGTTCGCATCGTCAGAATCTGGAAAAAGAACTTGAGTGCTTGCATATCCCCTATCGCGTGTGTTTCGTTGAAGACCACGCTGATCTAGTCGAAAAATTTTCGATCCGGCATTCACCGAATCTGATCGTGGACGATGAAGTCGTGTTCCGGAAGCAGCCGACGGAAGTTGAGCTACATGCATTTTTTCAGCACAAAAATGGCAACCCGACATAGCCAGAAAGCGTAGCAAGATGCGGACGCGCTTCGCCCAACGCGAGTTGAAAATAGCCGGGGGAGTATTTTTCAGAAACACGGCTGGACTGCAGGAGCAGTGATGAAAACGACCGTCATTGATGTGCGTGACCTGCTCTCGCCGTTGAGTGCCCGTGGCGTCGAAAAACAGCTGTCCAAGGTGCCGGGGATAGCGCAGGTCGATGTGAATTGCGCTTCAGGCAGCGCAACGGTACAGTATGACGAGACGTTGTTGAACCTCGGCAGCATTAAGGCGAAAGTTCAAGAGTGCGGCCATCACTGCGGTGGCGAGATTGTATCCAGGCATATTTGTGAACAGGAACATCCGCCTGGCGCTGCAAGAGCCACGGCCGACTCTGCTGCCGCCATCCCCACCCCTCCAATACCACCCGCTCACACCGAACATCCAGATAGGGACAGCATGGGCCATGAGATGGGCCACGGCGCCGGCATGGACATGCAGGCGATGGCGCGCGACATGCGCAACCATTTTTTCATCGCGCTGATATTTGCGATACCGGTGTTTCTCTATACCTCGATGGGCATGCAGTTTCTCCAGCTTGAGCCGCCGTTTGGCATGGACCGCAATCTGTTTCTGTTCCTGCTCGCGAGCGGCGCGATTATCTATCCCGGCTGGCCGTTTTATGTCGCCGCGCTGCGCGCCATCCGCAACGGCGTGGCCAACATGGCGGTGCTGGTTCTCCTATCGGTGGGAACCGGCTATTTTTTCAGTGTGGGCGCCACGTTTTTTTTCGCAGGCGAGCAATTCTACGAAGCCTCTTCGGTGTTGCTGGTGTTCATTCTGCTCGGCCACTGGCTGGAGATGCGCGCCCGCGCCGGGGCGTCCGACGCCATCCGCGCGTTGATGGATCTCGCCCCGCCGAAAGCCGCCGTTGTGCGCGACGGCCGCGAGGTCGAGCTGCCGACCGCCGAGGTGGTGGTGGGCGACATCGTCGTGATCCGGCCGGGCAACAAAATTCCGGTGGACGGCGAAGTCATCGAAGGCGAATCGCAAGTCGACGAATCCATGCTCACCGGCGAATCCATGCCGGTCAAAAGGGGTGTCGGTGGCACGGTGATCGGCGCCACCATCAACAAAAGCGGCAGCTTCAAATACAGTGCAACCAAGGTCGGCGCCGACACCGCGCTCGCCCAGATTGTGAAACTGGTGCAGACGGCACAGAACTCCAAGGCGCCCGGCCAACGGCTGGCCGACCGCGCCTCACAGTGGCTGGTGCTGGCCGCCGTCG
>JBDSHM010000419.1:0-4192 GCA_039918495.1 Sulfuriferula sp.
GGAGGGAGCGGCCCCGCCACTTCCGCCAATTTGCCTGCAATATCGAGAATTTCCATGTCATGCCAGCGCCGACCCACCACTTGGATCCCTATCGGCAGGCCATCTTCAGACAACCCTAACGGGATAACAACCACCGGATGTCCGGTGAGGTTGAAGATGCAGGTATGGTAAAGCGTAGCCATCCAGTACGGCATTTTCTTGCCGTCAACATCAATTGCCTTACCTGGGACTGTCACAGCCGAGCGTCGATGCGTAAACGCGGGTGTCGATGCCACAGGACAGATCAGCGCGTCGCAATGATCGAACAGGCTATCTATCGCGGCAGTAAAACCCTCTCTCTCGGTAAGTGTTTTCATATATCCGCTTATACCCATGCGCAGACCTTTGGCCATTCCCGCATGAAACGGCTGATTTGGAAACATCAACGGATAAAGTGCTGCGCCGAGCCAACGCAATGGCGCGGGGACAACGGGAACAGCCATCGCCGTCGTCAGCGCACCACCTGCGCGCCATGCAGCATCAAAATCAAACGACTGCTTGAACTCCTCGGTCTTGCAGCCGCGTTCACCTAAACCAATAATCAACTGATGCAGCAATCGCTTGGTGTCTGCGCTCACCGCCACACCGCCAAAATCGCTTGTCCAGGTCAGACGCAGGTTTTGCAGCGATTTGGCAGGGGCGGGGATCAACGGAACGGGAGGTACGAGAATGTCGTGACCATCAGGACCCGCAATGACTGAAAAAACCAGTTTGAGATCATCGACCGAGCGAGCCAGCGGCCCGAAGCAAATCAAGTGCCGAAATGCATGAGGCTTGCCTGGCAAGTCGGTGATATGTCCCGTACCGGGAACACGGTGTTCCGTCGGCTTGAAGCCATAGATGCCACAATAATGTGCAGGAATCCGGATTGAACCATTGCCGTCGCTACCGAGTTCAATAGGTGTAAAGCCGGCTGCCACGGCTGCCGCACCGCCACCTGTACTGCCACCCGGCGTACGGTCAAGATCCCAGGGATTATTACCGATACCCAGCAACGGACTATTGGTCTGCACGTCTTGACCTAACGCTGGCATGTTGGTCTTGCCGAGCAAGATCGCGCCCGCTTGACGCATTCTGGCAACAACCGTGGCATCGCCAAGCGGGATATTGTTTGCCAATCCTTTAAACCCCGCCGTAGTGCGTAAACCTGCCGTTTCGTAAAAATCCTTGGCCGTGAATGGCACGCCATGCAACGGCCCCCAGCTTTCGCCACGAGCGTGTGCAATATCCGCCTCGCGAGCCTGCTGCCGTGCGCGTTCCGCATCCAGAGCTACGATGGCATTAAGCTCGTGGTTGTGTCGGGCAATCTGTTTTAAATGTGCCTCGATCACCTCAACTGAGCTAATGTCGCCGGAATGAATCGCCTGTGCCAAGTGACTGGCAGTCGTGAATATGGGTTGCTCCATGCTCAGCCCTCTCTAGATACTGAATCCATATCGTCACCCATAGGCCGCTGCAGAATGCTCAGGCAGATAGTTGGTCCGGATTTCCCAATCTCACCGCTTCCCCAACCGCTGCCAGGTCTCCAGCACCGTATCCGGATTCAGCGACAAGGAGTCGATGCCCTGCGCGACCAGCCAGTCGGCCAGATCAGGGTGGTCGGACGGCCCCTGACCGCAGATGCCGACGTATTTTCCGGCCTGTTTGCAGGCGCTAATGGCTTGCGAGAGCAACGCTTTCACTGCCGGGTTGCGCTCGTCGAAGCTGGCGGCAACCAGGGATGAGTCGCGATCGATCCCCAGCGTAAGCTGGGTAAGGTCATTGGAACCGATGGAGTAACCATCGAAATACTCCAGGAAGTCATGCGCGAGAATGACATTGGATGGGACCTCGCACATCATGATGAGACGCAAGCCTTTCTCGCCACGTTTGAGGCCATTGCGTGCCAAAGCCTCCACCACTGCGCTGGCTTCATCCACGGTGCGGACAAATGGGACCATCAATTCCACATTGGTTAACCCCAGCGTCTCACGCACCTTTTTCACAGCGCGGCATTCCAGTGCGAAGGCGTCGCGAAACAACGGCGAGACATAGCGTGCCGCGCCGCGCAGACCGAGCATGGGATTTTCTTCGTTCGGTTCGTAGGCACGACCACCGGGCAGATTGGCATATTCATTCGACTTGAAATCAGACAGGCGCACGATAACCGGCTTGGGCCAGAATGCGGCACCCAGGGTAGCAATCCCCTCGGCAAGTTTCTCCACATAGTAATTGACCGGATCGCCGTAACCCGAACTCTTCGCCTCTAATATGGCACGGACATCGGGCGGCACATTGGGGTAGTCCAGCGCGGCGCGAGGGTGGATACCGATCTGGTTATTGATAATGAACTCCAACCGCGCCAGACCAACACCGTGATTCGGTAGCTGGCAGGCATCGAAGGCACGCTCCGGATTGCCCAAGTTCATCATGATTTTGACCGGCGGCTCGCCCAGATTTTCCAGCGTGACTTCGGTCATTTCAACTTCCAGCCTGCCTTCGTACACAAAGCCGGTATCGCCTTCAGCGCAAGATACGGTCACCTCGGTACCATCCGCCAGAGTGGTGGTTGCATCCTCGGCACCCACGACAGCAGGAATGCCGAGTTCACGTGCAATAATCGCCGCGTGACAAGTACGTCCGCCGCGATTGGTGACGATGGCCGACGCCACTCTCATCACCGGTTCCCAATCCGGATCGGTCATGTCGGTGACCAGCACATCGCCCTTTTGCACCCGCGCCATTTCAGCCGGGCTGATGATATTGCGCACCACGCCCTGGCCAATGCGACCACCAATCGCACGGCCTTGAGCGAGAATGCGTGAATGCTGCTTCAGGGCGAAGCGGGTCTGGGTGGTGCCGGCCCGCGCTTTGACGGTTTCCGGACGCGCTTGCACAATAAAAAGTTCACCGGTCACGCCATCTTTGGCCCACTCGATATCCATCGGGCGGCCATAGTGTTGCTCGATGGATATCGCCTGCTCCGCAAGCGTCAGAATATCCTTGTCTGATAAAGCAAACAGCTGCCGCTCAGCCGCCACCACATCAACTACTTGCGTGGCACTCGCCGCATTCTGACCTGCACCGAAAATCATTTTGATTGCCTTGCTGCCCAGTGTGCGTCGTATTACCGCCCGGGTAGGCTTGTGCACATAATACTCGTCCGGGTTGACCTGGCCCTGCACGACGGTCTCTCCCAAACCGTAAGCGGCGGTAATGAAAACCACGCCAGCGAAACCGGATTCGGTATCCAGGGTGAACATTACGCCTGAACATGCCAGATCCGAGCGAACCATGCGTTGCACCCCTGCGGAGAGTGCCACGAGATCATGCTCAAAACCCTGATGCACGCGATAAGCGATGGCGCGGTCGTTATACAAGGAAGCAAACACCAGACGGATGGCGGCGAGGATATTATCCACCCCCTGAATATTGAGATAGGTTTCCTGCTGTCCGGCAAAAGAGGCATTGGGCAGGTCTTCTGCCGTGGCAGAGGAACGCACGGCTACCGGCACATCGCCCTGTTCAGCACAGGCAGCACGAATGGCGGCTTCCAGATCAGGCTGCAACGGACTCTGCGCCACCCAGCTGCGCACTTCCTTGCCGGTTGCTGCCAGCAGGGTCACATCGGCTACATCAAGCTTGCTCAGGGCATCGCTAATGCGGCTGGTCAGATGATTGAAATCGAGAAAATCACGAAACGCCTGCGCCGTGGTCGCAAAGCCACCCGGTACGTTGACCCCGGCGCTGGACAGATTGCCGATCATTTCGCCGAGGGAAGCATTTTTTCCACCCACGCTGGGAATATCGGTGAGCTTGAGCTGGGTAAAATCAATGATGTAGGGCTGGTTCATGCGCTTATCCTCAAATAGTCCGGCAGCAAAGTACCAAGAGGGAAACAAGGCTGCCACATGCTGTACCAGTGTAGCCCGGACAGCACACTGTGTGTTATTCAGCGAGTACTGTATGTTGCGTCACCTGCCGCACCCGCTCAAACAGGCATACCGCCAGTGCGGCTGCCGCGTTAAGAGACTCTACCCGGCCCGGCATGGGGATGGCGAACGCAACGCCTGCGGCAGCGCGCAGTTCAGCGGACAGACCGACACCCTCATTGCCCACCGCAAAAGCCACCGCACCCCTTAAATCGGTTTGATACAGGCTATGCGACGCACCC
>JBDSHM010000420.1:0-5349 GCA_039918495.1 Sulfuriferula sp.
ACTGACACCACTAAATCCGAATACGTAGCCAGAAACGCGGTTGGTGGACAAATTGGGGTCACCAATGCAGCCGCCTCCCCTATTACTGGGTTAAAAGGTTCGTACATCGTCTGCTCAGATGCGATATCGGGGAAATTTGCCAAGCAATTGGATACCACACTTGATGACGGCAATACTGCTACTGGCTCCATGATGGTAGTTGCAGCTGGTACAACGACTGCTGTTTCACCAATTGCCACCGCAAGTATTGTTGATGACACCACCTATTTGGTATGTATGGGCATATAACACAAACAACCCAACGTAAACCAAGCCCGCTTCGGCGGGCTTTTTTATTGCATTCCCTCGCAGGAATAGCAATGAAATATAGCTTCAGATTAGTTGTACGAGTTCTCCGCGACCAATCCCTTTTACAAGCTTAACCCTGCAATAACCTGATTTCCGCAGCCGCCAGATTCTCCGGGATGCCGCGCAATACAAGTACATCACCGGCCTGCACCTGTGTTCCCGGCTCCGGATCAAGGCCGCGTATTTTGCGGCGACGCACGGCCATGACTTCCACACCCAGTTCCAGCACGCCGGTTTCTGCCAGCGTTTTGCCGGCCGCTGCAGCCTGCGCTGTGATCAGCACCGATAACAGGCGTGGTTGGGCCGTGTCCGACAACTCGACCTCTTCATCGGTCGTCCCACGGAAAAATCCGCGCAATAAGCCATAACGCTGCTCACGTACCGCGCGCAATTTTTTCAATACGCGGCTAAGCGGCACGCCCAACAACAGCAGGGCATGCGAAGCCAGCATCAGCGAGCCTTCCAGTACCTCCGGCACCACTTCTGCGGCGCCTGCTTGTTTCAGCGCACTCAAATCGGTGTCATCCACGGTCCGCACAATTACCGGCAGGTCGGGACGAAGTTCCTGCACCACCGCCAGTATTTTCATCGCCGCCGGTAGGTTGGCGAAAGTGACGACCAGCGCCTTTGCACGGTTCAATCCGACGGCTTTGAGCACTTCACGTCGTGATGCATCGCCGAATACGACATTTTCACCCGCTGCTGCCGCCGCCTTGACGCGGGTGGTGTCGACATCCAGCGCAATGTAAGGGATGGCTTCGGATTCCAGCAGCCGCGCCAGATTTTGCCCGCTGCGGCCATAACCGCAAATAATCAGGTGCGCGTTGGCAGTAAAGCTTTTCACTGCAATCGCATGTAATTCCTGAGCACGCCCGGCCCACTCACCGCCACACAGCCGCCGGGTAATCACGTCGGTATACTGAATGACGATGGGCGCAATCATCATCGACAGCACCACAGCTGCCAGCACAATTTGCAGTGCGGCGCCTTGAATCAAATGCAGACTCCCGGCCTGCGCCAGCAGCACAAATCCGAATTCGCCGCCTTGGGCGAGCCCCAGCGCAGTACGCATCGCTACTGGTGAATCGTTGCCGAACATGCGCCCAAGCCCCCAAACCAGCGCGGTCTTGAGCAACACCAGTGCGGCCAGCACCAATACCACCCAGCCCAGATATGTCCACACGACACGCAAATCGAGCAACATGCCGATGGTGACGAAAAACAGCCCGAGCAGTACGTCGCGGAATGGCTTGATATCGTCTTCTACCTGGTAACGGAATTCGGTTTCGGAAATCAGCATGCCGGCCAGAAATGCGCCCAGCGCCAGCGACAGTCCAGCCTGGTCGGTGAGATAAGCCAGCCCGAGGGTAATCAGCAACACATTGAGCATGAACAGCTCGGACGATTTATGGCCAGCCACCAGACTGAACCACGGACGCATCAGTTTTTGTCCGACGAACAGCAATACGAACAGCACTACCGCCGCCTTGGCACTCGCCAAACCCAGGTCCACCCACAGGTTTTCGCTGCCTGCCGCCAGAGTGGGAATCAGGATCAGCAATGGCACCACGGCCAAATCCTGGAACAGCAGCACGGCGATCATCTGTCGACCATGCTGCGATTGCAGCTCCAGGCGCTCCGCCAGCATTTTGCTGACAATGGCAGTGGATGACATCGCCAGCGCGCCGCCGAGTGCCAATCCTGCCGCCCAGGGCAGGCCAACGCCCCATGCCACGGCCATCACCAGCAGAATAGAGACAATGACCTGGGCTCCGCCGAATCCGAATACCGTGGTCCGGATGGCTTTCAGCTTGGGTAAACTGAACTCCAGGCCGATGCTGAACATCATGAACACCACGCCGAATTCGGCCAGATGCCGTGTATTCTCACTATCGGGTATCCAGCCAAAAGCGTGTGGGCTCACCAGAATACCGACCAGAAGATAGCCCAGCATGGAAGGTAAACGCAACGCCCGAAACAAAGCCGAAACAATCACGGCAGCCGCGAGCAGAATGAGGACAAAACCTAAGGTAGTATGCATATACCCTCAAGATTAGGGGCTACGCGTAACTACCGCAATAGCAGGGGCGTCTTGTATACTCCACCAGTATCCGAAACACAGCCCGAAATATGATAACCAACATGCCTGATATCTCCCCGCCTGTATTTGACCATGACGCCGCCTTGACCCTGGCGCGCCGCGTACTCAGTATTGAGGCCAGCGCCGTTGAGGCCTTGAGCAATCGTCTGGACAGCAGCTTTACTAGCGCAATGACGTTGATTCTGACGTGCAAGGGGCGCGTCGTCGTCAGCGGCATGGGCAAGTCCGGGCACGTCGGCAACAAGATTGCGGCGACGCTGGCCAGTACAGGCACCCCGGCATTTTTCGTCCATCCGGGTGAAGCCAGTCATGGCGATCTCGGCATGATTACTGGCGAAGATGTGTGCATTGCCTTATCCAATTCCGGCGAAAGCGCCGAACTCACGGGTATCGTCCCGCTGATCAAACGACGCGGCGCCCGCCTCATTTCCATGACCGGCAATCCCAATTCCACCCTGGCACGTGAAGCCGATGTGCATCTTGATGCCAGCGTGGCGCAAGAAGCCTGTCCGCTCAATCTTGCGCCGACGGCCAGCACGACCGCCGCGTTGGCACTGGGCGATGCGCTGGCGGTGGCGTTGCTGGAAGCGCGCGGCTTTAGCGCCGATGATTTCGCACGCACCCATCCCGGTGGCTCACTGGGGCGCAAATTGCTGGTACATGTGGGTGATGTAATGCACACAGGCGAAGCACTCCCGCATGTGAAAGCCAATGCTTTACTACCCGAGGCACTGTTCGAAATGACGCGCAAGGGATTGGGCATGACCGCCGTGGAAGACGACGATGGCCGATTGATTGGCATCCTGACTGACGGCGATCTGCGCCGCGTACTGGAACAATCCATTGATATACGTATTACGCCCATCCACCAGGTGATGTCGGTCAAGCCGCGCAGTATTGGCGCCGATGCGCTGGCAGTCACCGCCGTGGAAAAAATGCAAAGCCACAACATCAACGGCATGCTGGTGGTGGATGAAGATAACCGGCTGATCGGTGCACTCAACATGCTGGATCTATTGCGTGCAGGTGTAGTCTGATGCAAAAACACACGATGGATATCGCACACCAGCGCGCCCAGGCAATCAAGCTGGTTGTTTTCGATGTAGATGGGGTAATGACCGATGGCAGTCTTTTTCTTGACGACGACGGACGTGAATACAAGGCTTTCAATGCGCTGGATGGGCATGGCCTGAAAATGCTCAAAAGCACCGGGGTGGATACGGCCATCATCACCGGACGCAGTTCGCAACTGGTCGCCCATCGTGCGCACAATCTGGGAATCACCCATGTTTATCAGGGTGTGGACAACAAACTTGAGGCCTACCTGCATCTGCTGGAAAAATCAGGCTTGTCATCCGCACAAACTGCCTATATGGGTGACGATGTCATCGATCTGCCCGTGCTGATCCGCTGCGGTCTCGCCATTTCAGTGCCGGCCGCACCTGCCGTGGTCAAACAGCATGCACACCTCATCACCACGCTCGGCGGCGGGCACGGCGCTGTACGCGAAGCCTGCGAATTCATCATGCAGGCGCAAGACACTTACGCACAAGTCATCGCGCATTATCTGGAATGAATTACCGTGCCGCTGTCTGGTTTCCGATTGGCCTGCTTGTCGCGCTTGCAGGTCTCTCACTATGGCTGCAATATGTTGTGCAGGCACCCCATAGCGAAGGCACGTACAATCCAAAACATATTGCCGATTACATCGTGGAGAATTTCCATGCCACACGCACTGATATCTCCGGCCAGCCGGAAAATACGCTCATTGCACGCAAGGCCGAACACTTTCTGGACAATGACACAACACAACTTGTGTCGCCCAACTTTACGGCATTCGACCAACAAAACGGTACTGTGAATATTCAATCCACGCATGGGTCCGTGTCCAGCAAAGGTGACATTATCATCTTTACCGGCAATGTCGTGCTGGTGCGCGACCTGCACGATGCGCAAGGCCCGCTTACCTTGACAACACAGTATCTCAAGGCCATTCCGAAACAACACCTGATGCTCACTAATCGCCCTGTGCGGGTACAAGGAAAAAATATCGACATTCACGCTGGCGCCCTGCAATTAAATAGTCAAACCCGTGAATTGCTACTCACTCATCACGTCAAAGCTCACTATGAACCCATTCATTAAAATTTCGTTTGCGGCTGTATCGCTGCTCCTCACGCTGTTACTGACCGGTGCGCCCGCACTGGCCGAAAAAGCCGACCGCAGCAAACCCGTCAATATCGAAGCGGATAGCGTCACCGTAGACGATCTGCGCAAAGTCAGCGTGTATCTGGGTAATGTCGTCCTGGTGCAAGGCACCATGGTTCTGCATGCCGACAAGATCACCGTGCATCAGGATGCGCAAGGCTTCAACAGCGCGACCGCCTATGGCAATCCGGTCACCTTTCGCCAGAAACGCGATGGTACGGATGAATATATCGACGGCTTTGCCGATCGCATGCAATACGACGGTAAACCCGGAACGCTGCAACTGTATGACCATGCCCATCTCAAACGCGGGGCAGACGAATTACGCGGTGACTACATTTCCTACAATGCCAATACCGAGTTTTTTGAGGTCAATACCGGCAACAACAACACCGGCGCCGCGTCTGGCCGCAAAGGCAGGGTAAGCGCAATCATTCAGCCGAAACCTGCCAAACCCGGCCAGACTGAACCTGCTACAGCAGCGCCCTTGGCACCAAAACCGACTAACGACATACAGAAAAACCCATGAGCGAACTCAAGGCAGAACACCTCAGAAAGAGCTATCAGTCACGCATGGTAGTCAAGGATGTATCGCTGGAAGTGCGCAGCGGTGAAGTGGTCGGTCTGCTCGGCCCTAATGGGGCAGGCAAAACTACCTGCTTTTACATGCTCGTCGGTCTGGTTCGACTGGA
>JBDSHM010000421.1:0-2037 GCA_039918495.1 Sulfuriferula sp.
GAATCCTTTACTGGAAGAGCCTTATGGTTATTCTCCCGAGCAGCTGGATATCAAGGTGGTGATTCACGGTACGGAAATCGTCACTGTCGCAAAGAAAAACGAGGCAAAATACAAGGATGCCGTGGACAGGATGCGTTACTACGCGGATTTTGGGGTGAATTTCAAAGTATGCGGCTATGCCGCCGAAGAATACGGCTACAGTGCGCGTGATTTTCAGGACTTTATCCAGATTGTGCCGAACGCCATCACGGAACTGGCCTACTGGCAGATGCAGGGCTTTGCGCTGATCACCCCGAACGTGCAATTCAAGAAATTCTCGATTGAGGCGATCCGCTGAAGGATCAAGCGTTCATTCCGGCCAGTGCTTGATATAGCGCTTGAGCAGACGATTCTCGAAATCAGCCGCATTCAGGCAGGCACGCGCCACATCATGAAAGGAAATCACCCCCAGCAAGGTGTCGCCATCCATTACCGGCAGATGACTGATGCGATTTTCCGTCATCACACCGCGCACATAATCCACGGTGTCATCCGGGTTGCCGATGATAGGCTCAATGGCCATCATATCGCTGACTTTCACCGCGATCAGCGCACAACCCCGCTCATTCAGCCCGCGTAGCACATCGCGTTCGGTAAGCAAGCCGACCATGGTACCGTCCTGACGGACGACTAATGAACCGACGTCGTGCTTCACCATCACCTCAACCGCTTCTGAGACGGGTTGATCCGGGTCGATGGAGAAAATATCGCCACCCTTGATAGTCAGAATTTCACGAATAATCATTTGATCATTGCTCCCGGCAAGCCTGCTTGAAAATACACATACAGAATATCAGATGCCTTGCGCTCGTGAAAGCCACACGCCCATTTACAGATCAATCCCTGAAATTCTGGAATTGCAACGGGAAATCGCTGATGTTCTTACGCACCAGTGCAATCGTTTCCTGCAACAGATCACGCTTGGCGCCCGTAACGCGTACCGCTTCACCCTGAATGCTCGCCTGCACTTTGAGCTTGCTATCCTTGATGATCCTGACGATCTGCTTGGCAAGATCGCTTTCCACGCCGGTTTTCACCGTCGCACTGCGCTTGACCTTGTTACCGCTCACTTTTTCCGACTTTCCCACTTCCAGGCATTTGATATCAATACCCCGTTTAATGAGTTTGTTATTGAGGATTTCCTGCACTTGATCAAGTTTGAAATCATCGTCGGCAAAAACTGTCAGCACATATTCCGCTTGCTCAATACGTGCGTCCGATCCCTTGAAATCGAAGCGTGTCGAAACTTCCTTGTTAGTCTGTTCGACTGCATTCTTGACTTCCTGCTTGTCTACCTCAGAGACAATATCAAATGAGGGCATATCAAACTCCCGATCAGTATTTGCAGAACATGTCAGCCAAAATGGCAAACATAATCCAGCGTTTCCATGGTTTCAATGTCGAATTTGCTATTTCCAGGCACTGCAAATTGCTCACCTGCCCGGTATGTCTTCCAGTCAGATTCACCCGCCAGCTTCACTTTGCACACGCCACCGCTAATTTCCATGATTTCCGGCGCGCCGGTATTGAATACCAACTGGCTGGGGAAAATCACGCCCACGCTTTTTTTGCTGCCGTCGGAAAATACCACAGTATGCGATACACACTTGCCATCGAAATATACGTTGGCCTGTTTAACCACGCTGACATTGTCGAATTGAGACATCACCTGTTCCTGAATTAATTGCTACGATTTTTAAGCTTGGCGGCGATGCGCAGGCGCAGCGCATTAAGCTTGATGAAGCCGGCGGCATCTGCCTGGTTATATGCACCTGCATCGTCTTCAAAGGTGGCGATGGTGGCATCGAACAGTGAATCGGTTTTGGAATCACGCCCCACGACGATCACGTTACCCTTGTAAAGCTTGATCCGCACCCAGCCATTCACGCTGACCTGCGACGCATCGATCATGGTTTGCAGCATGGTGCGCTCAGGACTCCACCAATATCCGTTATAAATCAAAGTGGCATAACGCGGCATAAGATCATCCTTGAGATG
>JBDSHM010000422.1:0-1595 GCA_039918495.1 Sulfuriferula sp.
AAATAACCGGCTCCGAAGGAGTCCGGGTTGATTGACGGGTTATGCCTGGCGCTTGATACGGAGAACGAACATGGATCACTTGATTGACGATAGCGACAAACTTAAACCATGCCCATTCTGCGGAGCAGAAGCCGAAATTATCACGCTGGAAGGTGATGATGGTGATATTGATGTTGGAGCTCAATGCGTGCAATGCACCAGCCCATCGTGTGGAGCTGCCAGTGGGCTGATTTACCCACTGATGGACGATGTGACGAACTTGCTGATGGAACGCTGGAACTCACGATCCCCTCGCCAGCCACACTCTGAATGCAATCCCGCCGATCCATGCGCGGGGTGCCGGTGCGAATATGGATTTGTGGGGCATAACGCTAAATAGACACCTAAACAGGTGCTCAATCTGATAATGGACGAGTTTTACACCAAAGGAGAATACGTGACTACCCCGCTATTCCTAACAGTCAATGAGATTGTCGATTTAACTGGCCATACCCAGGCTGCGGCGCAAGTTCGTTTCCTTCGCAGCCGGCTTGGCTACAAATTCGACTGTGACGCGCGCGGCCGGCCAAAGCTGTTGCGCAGCCAGGTAGAAATGCGCCAGCAGGTCATTGCTCAAAAGCCCAAGCCGCCCGGGCCGAATCTGGCCGCGCTGGTTTCATTGACCAACCGCGCCAAGCAGGCATAAAGTCGCAAAATGGGCAGACGCAGAAAATCAGGGCCAAACTTGCCGCGTGTCAGGCTGCAGCATGGCGCGTACTACTACATCCACCGCGATGGTAAATGGGAACGGCTGGCCAAGGTCGGGGAAGAATCTGAAATGCGCCGCAAATGGTCGCTGATCGATGATCCGGCAGAGATTTCCTGCACCATGTCCTCGCTGATCGATGAGTATCTTGTGAAAGTCGCGCCCAAGAAAGCCCCGCGCACGTACAAGGACAATCTGAAAGAGGCTGAATACCTGCGCGCCTATTTCGGCACCATGCTGCCGGAAACCGTCTTGCCGATGCATGTGGGCAGTTATCTCGAAGCGCGTGCCGACGGTGGCGCCCCGGTGCGCGGCAACCGGGAGAAGGCTTTACTCTCGCATATGTTCACTTGGGCCATGCGTGCAGAAAAGTGGGGATCTCGAGTAACGATGAATCCTTGTCGCGGCGTACACCGCAATCCTGAATCCCGGCGTGAGCGGATCATCGAGGATTACGAATTCCAGGCGGTCTATGAACTGGCTGCAAAGCCGGTGCAGATATTGATGCAACTGATTTATCGCACCGCGCAGCGCCCGGAAGATTTAATCAAGGCCGGCCCAGCCAGCATTAAAACGATTGCGACCATGGATGGTCAGGATATCAGGGTACTGCGCACCAAACAGGGCAAGACCGGCGCGCTGGTGGATATCATCATCACCCCGGAACTGGATGCCGTTCTGCGCGATGCCATGAGCGACAAAATAACCGGCATGACATTCGTACATACCCGCGCTGGCCAGAAGTACACCTATGACGGCCTTGCAGCCATGTTCCGGCGCTACGTGAAAAAAGCCGGCCTGACGGACTTCGGCATGTATGACATAAAAGGCAAGGCGGCGACGGACATGT
>JBDSHM010000423.1:0-3151 GCA_039918495.1 Sulfuriferula sp.
CTCAAGCATATTGCCGTCACCGTCGGTGTGCTTCCTGATGCGAAGACTGAGGCCTCCGGCAAGCCTGCCAAAAGTTCAAAGCCGCCGAATAAGATAGGGCTGGTACTGGCGGATATTAACAAAGCGCAACAGGATGCACTGGGCGTGAGTCATGGTATTCAGGTGACGGAATCACAGGGTGCGGCAGCACGTGCCGGTATCCAGCCAGGCGACGTGATTCTGGCGGTAAGCAATGTGCAGTTGCATAATGTGGCCCAATTTGACAAGTTGTTAAAAGAAGTCGGCCCGAACAAGCGCGTAGCACTGCTGGTTAAGCGTGGGCAGGACACCGTGTACATCCCCTTGCGTATGCCATGAGCGAGACCGTATTGACGGTCTATTTGCGGCGCTACTGCCATTTGTGCGACGACCTGCTGACTGCCTTGGCGCCGCACAAGGCGCGTATGGGTTTTAGTGTGCAGGAGATTGATATCGACCTGGATCCCGCGCTGGAGGCTCGGTTTGGTACGCTGATTCCCGTGTTGACCGGGCCTGATGGCGTGGAAATCTGCCATTATTTTCTGGACGAAGCCGCACTTGCTGATTGTTTGGGGAAAATCCGTTAAAATTCACGGCTGTTGAGCATTTCAGGCACACGCAGTGTGCCTTTTTTATTGATTGTGTTGATGAAAAACATCCGTAATTTTTCCATTATTGCCCATATTGATCATGGAAAGTCCACCCTGGCCGACCGTATCATCCAGCTTTGCGGCGGTTTGTCCGAGCGCGAGATGGAAGCCCAGGTGCTGGATTCCATGGATCTGGAGCGCGAGCGCGGCATTACCATCAAAGCTCAGACTGCCGCGCTGGAATACAAGGCGCGTGACGGCCAGGTATACCAGCTGCATCTGATCGACACGCCCGGCCACGTCGACTTTTCCTACGAAGTGAGCCGTTCGCTGTCCGCCTGCGAGGGCGCGTTGCTGGTGGTGGACGCATCTCAGGGTGTGGAAGCGCAAACCGTGGCCAATTGTTATACCGCCACCGAATTGGGTGTGGAAGTGGTACCCGTGTTGAACAAGGTTGACTTGCCTGCCGCCGAGCCGGATCGGGTGATTCAGGAAATTGAAGACATTATCGGCATTGATGCCCATGATGCGGTGCGCGCTTCGGCCAAGACCGGGTTGGGGGTGGAAGACATCCTGGAAGCGGTGATTAAAAAAATTCCGCCACCGAAAGGTGACCCGGAAGCACCGCTGAAAGCGCTGATCATCGATTCATGGTTCGATAATTATGTCGGCGTGGTGATGCTGGTGCGAGTAGTCGACGGTATGTTGCGCCCCAAGGAAAAAATTCGCCTGATGGCTGCCGGGTCGGTGCATCTCACCGAACAGGTGGGGGTATTCACGCCCAAGGCAAGGCAGCGTACACAGCTATCCGCCGGGGAAGTGGGTTTTATTATCGCGGGTATCAAGGAACTCAAGGCTGCCAAGGTGGGTGATACAGTCACGCTGGATGCCCGACCTGCGGCAGGACCCTTGCCCGGTTTCAAGGAAATCAAGCCGCAGGTGTTCGCCGGCCTGTATCCGGTGGAGTCGCACGATTACGACTCACTGCGTGATGCGTTGGAAAAGCTCAAGCTCAACGATGCTTCGCTGCAATACGAGCCGGAAGTGTCGCAGGCATTGGGTTTTGGTTTTCGCTGCGGTTTTCTCGGTTTGCTGCACATGGAGATTGTGCAGGAACGGCTTGAGCGAGAATACGATATGGACCTGATTACCACTGCTCCCACGGTAATCTACCAAGTGGTATTAAAAGACGGCAGTGTGATCGAGATCGAAAATCCCTCCAAACTGCCTGACCTGTCCAGCATTGAGGAAATCCGTGAGCCGATCATTACCGCCACCATTCTGGTGCCTGAGGAATATCTGGGCAATGTAATGACGCTATGCACGCAGAAGCGCGGTGCGCAGACCAACATGCAGTACATGGGACGGCAGGTCATGCTCAATTACGACATGCCGATGAACGAAGTGGTGATGGACTTTTTCGACAGGCTCAAGTCAGCCACCCGGGGTTATGCTTCGCTTGATTATGATTTCAAGGAATTTCGGAGCGCAGATCTGGTCAAGCTTGATATTCTGGTTAATAGTGAGAAAGTCGATGCGCTGTCGTTGATCGTGCACCGCGCCACCAGCCAGTACAAAGGCCGCGAGCTTGCATCCAAAATGCGTGAACTCATTCCGCGCCAGATGTTTGATGTCGCCATTCAGGCCGCCATCGGTGCGCAGATCATCGCGCGAGAAAACGTCAAGGCGCTACGCAAGAACGTGCTGGCCAAGTGTTACGGCGGAGATATCAGCCGCAAGCGCAAATTGCTGGAAAAACAGAAGGCAGGCAAGAAACGCATGAAACAGGTCGGTAATGTGGAAATTCCACAAGAAGCCTTTTTGGCTATTTTGCAAGTTGGGGATAAATAAGCTTCATTAATCAATCAAGCTGTAAGGGAGCAGTATGGACTTCGCACTTATCATGTTTATCGCACTGGTCATCACCGGGGTGATCTGGCTGGTGGACAGTTTGTTTTTCAAATCGAAACGTCCAAAAGACGCCAAACTGCCGGTATTGACCGAGTACGCCAAGAGTTTTTTCCCGGTGATCCTGGCGGTATTCATGCTGCGTTCGTTTCTGGTGGAGCCGTTCAAAATACCATCCGGTTCGATGATACCGACCCTGCTGGTGGGGGATTTCATACTGGTCAACAAATATACCTACGGTATTCGCTTACCCATCATCAACAAGAAAATCATCAATGTGGGCGAGCCCAAAAAGGGCGATGTGATGGTGTTCCGTTACCCCAAGGATCCATCACTTGACTATATCAAGCGCGTGGTCGGTGTGCCAGGTGATACAGTGATCTACAGTAACAAACGCCTCACCATCAACGGTCAGGCACTCGAAACAACCAATGATGGCGCATATAGCTATATTGGCAGAGGGTTGAATTATGTAACGACCGAGCGCTACAAAGAGCAGCTCGGTCAGCATCTGCATAGCATTATTACCCAATCAGACAGGCCCAGTATCGATTTGAGCCAAGTGGACAGCCAGTTTCCGCACCGTGAAAATTGCGATTACAATGATGCAGGTTTTACCTGCAAGGTACCCCAGG
>JBDSHM010000424.1:0-2254 GCA_039918495.1 Sulfuriferula sp.
GCAGGATATCCTGCTGCTGAATGGCCGCTATGGCTGGTATGTGCAGATCGGTGCCACACCGGAAGATAAAAAGCTCAAGCCGCGGCGTGCTTCGTGGCCCAAAACCCTTCCCGCTGAACATGCCGACCTGCCCACTGCGCTGAAGCTATTGTCGCTGCCGCGCGAAGTGGGGATGCACCCCGATAACCAGTTACCCATCATCGCCAACATTGGTCGTTTCGGTCCCTATTTGCAGCATGACGGCAAGTTCAAATCCATACCCAAGGCCGACGATGTTTACAGCATCGAACTGGCGCGTGCACTGGAAGTGCTGGCCATGGCGAAAGAGCCGCGCGGTGGAGCGCCTGCCGGCAAGCCGCTGGGCAATCATCCCGAAGACGACAAGCCTGTGACATTGCATAGCGGTCAATATGGGTGGTATGTCAAACACGGGAAAATCAATGCCACCCTCCCCAAGGAGGCCGACCCGGAAGCCTGCACCTTGGAAGAAGCACTCCCTCTGCTGGCTGCCCGTGTCGCCAAAGGCCCCGCTACCCGAAAAAAAGCCGCCGCCAAACCCAAAGCCAAGCCCACACCAAAAGCCAAACCCAAGCCCAAGCCGAAAACCGCCGCCAAGCGCAGTAAAAGTGCGACCTGATTTACGGGCATGATCTCCTGCTGTGTTGCAAACTCGCCCTATGCAGAATTCATTCCTGCCAGGGCCGTAGCTGTTGCAGCAATGCGCGTTGTTTTAAAGATCATTTTCATGATACGTTGCAGGGTATTTATCATGTCGGCTGATTGATGGCCGTCGTGGTACATATAGCCGTTATGACCTGCCGCTTTCTTTACCTGGCCGATTTGCTTATTCATGCAACCACAGAGAATTGATCAACAACGGATTGGTTTTGTAGCCGGTGCGATCCTGATTGTCGTCACGGTTCTGGTGGGCATGGCCGTGTTCTATATCATGCAACACCATGCTAAAAACCTGCTCAGGCACAGTCTTCAGACATCGCTACAAAATCAGGTCGCCTTAACAAAATCGGAAATCCAGCGTGGATTTGAGCGCAACGCAAACGTCGCCACGCGTCCCTTGTTGATCAACCAGACCCAACTGGCGATCGCACAACCCGGCGATCCTGCTGCACGAACCGTACTCAATATGGTGATCAAGTCGTTTATACAGACCGGTCTATCGGCGATTGCATTGCTCGATAACAATGGCAATGAGGTGGCACATGCCGGTGCATTTATACAGCAGCCGGCGTTAGCCGTTCCGCTTGGCCTTACCGAAAATACGCAGCTGCTGTTCAAAGAAAAATTCTTTTTAAGAACCGAAGGCAATATGGTGAAAGCGGGCAAAATCGTCGCCCGGGTTGTGACTGAAACACCCCTGTCGGCATTAAGCGATATCTTCATCGCCACCAAAAGCTCGGGGAAGACGGCTGATCTGGCGATGTGTGCATCCTCTGGCGCCAACCAGATGCGGTGCTTCCCCACTACCCTGACCCCGCGCATTCTAGTCCTGGACAAAAGATCGCCAAAAGGTGTGCTTTTACCGATGACCCATGCCCTGGAGGGCGAAAAAGGATTCATCATTGCGCGCGATTATCGCCACCAGGAAGTAGTGGCCGCATACAGCCCCATCGATCATCTGGGCTTGGGCATGGTTCTGAAAATGGATAGCGACGAACTGTATGCGCCGGTCTGGAACCAGCTGCGTTATCTGTTGCCCCTGATCGTCGCCATGCTGGCTGTGGCGTTGTTGCTGCTACGCTGGTTGCTTACGCCATTGGTAACCGAATTAGTCCGCTCGGAAAGAGAGGCGCGTGCCGCGAATGTACGCCTGCGCGATAGCGAAAACCGCGTACGGATGCTGCTGGACAACGTTGACGAAGGCATCGTCAGCATCTCCTCAGGGGGCCAGATTGAGCTATTCAACCCGGGTGCCGAACGCATGTTCGGCTATCGCAGCGCGGATATTCTCGGTGAAAATATTTCCACACTGATGCCCGATCCCTATCGCAGCGAGCACGATGGCTATCTGGAACGCTATCTTCATACCGGCGAAACACATGTGATCGGTACCGCCCGCGAGGTAACGGCACAACGCAGCAACGGCGATGTTTTCCCGATGGAGCTGCGGATTTCAGAGTTCGAGCTTGATGGACAGGCCATGTTTATCGGCATCATGCATGACATCACCGAACGCAAGGCAACTCAGGAAAAAATCATCCATCTGGCGCATTACGACGCATTGACTGATTTACCC
>JBDSHM010000425.1:0-2332 GCA_039918495.1 Sulfuriferula sp.
CGTGGTAGGCGGCATATTGTCTGTGCTTGCGCTTACCGGGCTGTCGGTGCTGACGGCATTCGGCGTCGCCTTTGTTGTAATGTATGGACTGGAACCGGCTAATTTTCCTGCCTATGCGCGCGCTATCGGGCAGTTGCTGACGTTGCCGTTGCTGCTCTGGCTGGTACTAAAAACCATGCTGTTCGGGCTAAGCGTGACGCTGATTCCGATCAAAACCGGGCTCGAAATTCCCAAGCGACTGTTTCTGGTGCCGGTAGCCGTACTCAAGGGCATGATGCGGGTATTTTTTGCCATTGTTCTGATCGAGGTTGCATCATTAGCTATCAAATACATATAAGTTGGTGCGCTGACGAGGCTGCGCGCGCCACTCGACTGGCAGCACTGCTGGGCGATCAGGGTGATGCCGGTGCGCTGGTGTCACCGAATCTGCCCTTGCGGGTGAATTTGACCGCGCTGGAAAACATTGCGCTGATCAGGCAGTTTCATCTCAACCTGACATGGACACAGGCCAGCGCTGAAGCCCAGCAACTGCTGGATCAGTGCGGACAGGGCGATATCGCCATGAAACGCGATGAAGACCTCACGCCCACGCAACGCTTTGCCGTCAAAATGGCGCGGGCCATCCTGCTTGCCCGGCCCTTGCTGGTCATAGACCGGCCGGCCGAACTGTTACCAGATGTGCCCTACCCTGACTTATTATTCACCATGCTGGACAAGTTGACCGATAAGCTTCCCGACTATCGGATACTCGATTACGATTGGAATAAACCCTTGTATCCGGGCTCGATATGAACACATCCATACAATTCAAAACCGGCCTGTTCCTGGTCATTTTTTCCATTTTAAGCGCGGCCGCATTGCTCTATCTTCTGTATTCGCGCGGCACCTTTGAAAGCGAAGCGCATTTCACGCTCATCTCAGCCGATGCCACCGGCATTGCACCCGGCACCCCCATCGTCTATCGCGGCATTGCCGTGGGCAGAGTAACGGCCGTGTCGCTCAGCGAGCGCGGCCTGGCGATGGTGGCGATTAGCGTACCCGAGCGCGAACATCAGTGGATACGCACCACCAGTCAATTCACGCTGGATAAGCCGCTGGTAGGTGCCGCAGTGATACGCCTCGACACATCCAGTCTGGATGACCCTCTGCTGCTCAGCCGGGCGAGTGTGCCGCTCATACTCACCCCCCCGCTGGATGTGCCGGCACTCGTGGCCAAGGTCAATGGCATACTCGATCAACTCGGTGGCGTCAGCAAAAATCTGGCTTACATCACACGCAAGAATGGCGAAATTGATTCCACGCTGGTCAATGTCAAAACCATTACCACGCAGATGTCCGGAAAATACGGCATTGCACAGGGGTTATTGGGTAGCGAAAAAAATGCCCAGGTACTGATGGATTCACTCAACAATGTTCACAAATTGACTGCCAATCTCGACGCCATATCGAGAAAACTGGACACCTGGGCATTCTCTCAGGGCGGCATGGCCGATAAGGCAGACCAGTCGCTGGCGCAAATCAAGGCGATGCTGGATGACCTGCATACCAGCGTGACGAAACTGGATGCAATCCTGGTCAACGTCAACGGACTGACCGCCAATCTGAAGGACGGCACCGACGATCTGGTTCAGCTGCGCGGGCAAGTCGATGAGGCGGTGAGCAAGGCCAATCAACTCATCACCAAGATCAATCGCATCCTGCCCTCATCCAAACCCGGAACGGTGAAGCTGCCATGAAGATCATGCTTATTCTGGTTTTGAGCCTGTTACTCGGTGCCTGTGCCGGTCAGCCCGCACCCGACTGGCAATATGATGTGCAATCTGCCGCCGAGCGTTATACGCAACACTACCTCGCAGGCGACGTCAGACTTGCCGAAACCAGCTTCCACCAAGCGCGCAATGCGGTTGCAGCAACGGGCCAGGTGGCGGCAGTCGGCCATATTGAACTCCTCCGCTGCGGTCTTCAGGTGGCCGCCCTTGATTTTACGCCGTGCACTGGTTATAGCGAGCTTGCGGCAATCAATACCACGTCGGCAGACATGGCCTATGCACGTTTTATCAGCGGCGACTGGAAAGGGATGGATGCCCGGTTGCTGCCCGCGCAATATGCCTCGCTGATGGCCACCACAAGCCAGCCACAAGCCAGCATCAATCGCAACATCGCAGCCATTGAGGACCCCGTTTCCCGTCTTGTCGCCAGCGGAATCATGGTCAGGCGCGGACAATTTAATACGGCGACATTGCAGACAGCCGTTGATACCGCTTCAAAACAAGGCTGGCGACGTCCACTCCTCACTTATCTCGGGGTACTGCAAAAACAGGGCGGTGACCCG
>JBDSHM010000426.1:0-2801 GCA_039918495.1 Sulfuriferula sp.
TCATGCCCATGTTTTCGGCCTGGATGACGGCGATGGTGAAATGGGTAATGCTGGTTTCGTTGAGGCGACCAGCCATATCGCGCAATGCGGTGGCGCGCTGTTTTCCGGCGCGGATGTCACGCAAAACGCGCTGGAATTCTTCACGCAATGCGCCTACCGGGCCTTTGGCTACAGCCTGATTGATGGCGCCGGACATATTGAGGCCGGCCTCTACGCACAAGGTAATGATGTCGAGATAAAACGGCAGCGTCTTGAGCAGTTCGCGCCGCCGCAAAGCCAGCCTGTCACGCAGCCAAATGGCCGGGTAATACCAGCCGAATAGCGCACCCAGCGTTGCTACCTGCCAGTACAGACTGGATAGCATGCCGGTTTCGCCCGGCTGGGTATGATCAAACGATGCCAAAACCCACCTGAAGACGGTCGCCACGACGAGCGCGCAGACGATGCGCGCGGCAATGAATTGTGCCGGACTGATGCAATAGTCGAGACCGGACTGGCGCAATTTGGTGAGCTGGGATGCGTATCTTTTCCTGGAGACGAAACCGGCAATGTAATAGCTGATCCACTGAATCGGCCACCACACAATACGAAAACCCATGGGCGGCGGGTCCTTGTATTCGCGGTCTTCTGCCGGCACATCGGCGAGCGCCTGGCTGATCAGCCAGGCAATCAAGGCAACTGATAAACCGACCGCCAATCCAAACAGGAGCGTGGCAACGGTGGTATGTGTAAGTAAATAATCAAGCATGGTTGTCTCCCCGGGTACGCTCACACATCAATCGCGATGATCTTGCGTATCACGTAGATACCCATGAACTCGAAGAAACCGATCACCACCAGCGTGGCCCAACCTATTCGGGTATGCCATAACATGCTCATGGCTTCCGGTTCCATCTTGTTGAGCACGGCCATCAGCACCAGCGGCAGCAGCCCCACTACCCAGGCTTGCAGCTTGCCCTGTGAAGTCAGCGCGCGAATTTTTCCTTCCATTTGCAGGCGACTGCGAATGGTATGGGCGGTGCGTTCCAGGGTTTCGGCCAGCCCCCCGCCGGTCTCATTGGCAATACGCATCGCGGACACCACCAGAATGGTGGTTTGCGTCGGCATGCGCCGCGCCAGGTTGTTCAGGCTTTGTTCCAGTGTCACGCCCAGTCTTTGCTCGCGCAGCATCAATGAAAACTCCTGAGCCAACGGCTGTTGTGCTTCCAGCACCAGTTGCTGGAGTGCCGAGCTCATACCTGCGCCGGCACGCAGGCCGCCGGCAATCATCATCAGCGCATCGGGCAACTGCTCTTCGAATTTTTGCAGCCGTTTCTTGCGCATCCAGGCATAGAGCAGACGCGGCAACAGGGCCAGTGCAAAAAACACCGGGATCGCCACCAGCGCACTGCCAGTGACAATCCAGACCAGCAAAGCACCCAATGCCATGACCGCGAGATTGGCAAGAAACAGCTTGGACGGATCGACAAACAGGAAAAACTCCTGCACCTGGAACTTCGTCCGCTCGGTGAAGCTGGTCCGGTACTTGGCCATTGTCACGGTACCGGTATCGATCACGAACCAGGCCAGCAGCCCTGCCGAGAGGGCAGCTATCAGGCTGATAATGACCAGGGTATTCGCATCATTCATCCGCGCTCCTCACCTACCTGGCTATTGAGATAACTGCCTGCGGCATCCACCGGCTTGAAAATGCCTATATCAAGATCATTGCCGGTAGCGCGCAATATTTCATAAAAATCCGGCATCAGGTCGCATCCGGTGAAGTGGCCGGCCACCCGGCCATCGGTACCTGTGTAACCCTGACTGACGTACTTGAATAATTCCTGTATCTGAATTTTTCCGCTCTCCATGCCAGTCAGTTCGACGATGCTGGTGATCTTGCGCGAGCCGCAGGCAAAGCGGCTTTGTTGCACGACGATGTCGACTGCGGAAGAAATCTGTTCGCGGATGGCGCTGAGCGGCAGTTCCATGCCTGCCATCAGCACCATGGTTTCCAGGCGTGCCAAACCATCACGCGGACTATTGGCGTGCAAGGTGGTCAACGAGCCTTCATGACCGGTGTTCATGGCTTGCAGCATGTCCAGCGCTTCTGCCCCGCGGCATTCGCCCACAACGATACGATCGGGGCGCATGCGCAGCGTGTTTTTGACCAGTTCGCGGATGGGTACCGAGCCTTTTCCTTCAATATTGGCCGGACGGGATTCGAGGCTGATGAGATGCTCATGATGCAGCTTGAGTTCGGCGGCATCTTCCACGGTTATCACGCGTTCACCAGGCGGAATAAAATTGGAAAGAATGTTGAGCAATGTGGTTTTGCCAGAGCCTGTACCACCGGAAACGATAATGTTTTTTCTGGCGATCACACAGACTTTCAGAAACTCGGCCATCGCCGGACTGAGCGCTCCAAAATCCACCAGATCCTGCGAGCTGAGTTTGTATTTTGCGAATTTTCGTATCGTGACGCAGGGTCCTTTAAGTGCCAGCGGCGGAATGATGGCATTGACGCGCGAACCGTCTTTGAGCCTGGCATCGACCATGGGCGACGATTCGTCGATGCGGCGTCCGAGCGGGGCAACGATACGTTCAATCACCCCCATTACGGCACGATCACCGGTGAACGTCAGCGCGTGTTTTTCGAGCTTGCCCTTGAGCTCGACATAAATTTCATCGAAGCGATTCACGATGATTTCAGTCACGCTGTCGTCTGCCAGCAATTCTTCCAGCGGGCCCAGACCAATGGCTTCATCAAGGACCAGTTTGCACAGCAGGTCACAATCCAGTTCGGGAGGAATACCATCTCC
>JBDSHM010000427.1:0-4401 GCA_039918495.1 Sulfuriferula sp.
AGAATTAACTCGCGTTGCGGCGCAGCCAGCGCTGCTTGCGGCTGATTAATTCTGCTGGGAGTATGACGTGGAACAAGAGCGTCCTTGAGATTGAGGCGATTGAGCTGATTCTCCAGCGTTCCCCACCCATCGCTAAGAATGGCACGTGCAACCGACTGGAAAAGGATGCGATCCTCGTCGGATATCTGGTCTGCGGAGCGCACAAAAATTCCGCCGGGCCGGTCCATGACATGGGCTTCGATACCTGCAGAAACCAGCCCCATGATTTGTTCCTGCAGTAATTGCCGGTAACCCGCACGATCTTCGTTCCAGATCACCAGGTCCACTACCAGCCCCTTCAGGTGCCAATACGCATGAGCCTGGATGAGTTGCCGGACTAGTTCGATATTCGCTGCATCACTTATTTGCAGCAGGACGATAGGGAAGTCGCCGGAAATGGCATAGCCCCACAGGCTGGATTGACCGCGGTGATTCCTCAGCAATACAGCCGCGTCGGCACGCAGCGCAGCATTGGCGTAAATGACTGAACTGGCAAGACGGCAGTATATTTGTGCATCTGCCTCGCTGGCATTGATTTGACGCAATATGACTTGGCTATGAGTCGAGGCCAGATCGAAAGCGCGACTGGCGAGCCGCCTATCCTGATATTTCTCAACCAGACTGACTGCTTTTTCTCGACTTTCATCCACTCCAGTTACGATATCAATGATCGCCGTCTGATCCGGATCGAGCGTGACACGGCAGCGGATGGCGGCAATCGGATCCAGTACCGAGCCGCAACTGCCAGACAGATCAGCCGTTTGTCCTGGCGTTGTCGCCCCGCTGTTCAGTGCTTGCGGATGAGCCACCGTATTGCAGCGACCAATGAAGCGCATGCGATCCGTTTCATAAGAAACGGCGCCGTCCAGGACGCCGTGCACTCTCATCAAATGCAACATCCATGGCATATGCTCGTCGCGTGAACGCGCACGACGCGTGCACAGGATCGCCCTTTGCTCCGCGAGTATTTCGGTCTGCACAAACAGATTGCTGAATGCCTGATGCGCCGCATCCGCTGCGGGCAAAGCCAGCACCACCTCCACATAGCTGGTCACCTCAATAGTTTTGCGTACGCGGGAGCGATTGGTAATGCTCACCCGGCGTAGTTCAATGTCATCTTCCGGTGAGACAACAATTTCGGTATGCGTATCAATGTCTTGATCGCGACGGCGGAATTCAGCGCGGCCCTCGGTAAAGATGGCTTCGTATTTTTGCGCAGACTTAAGCGTCGGTTGATGGGCTACAGACCAGAAATCGCCGTTTTCTATATCGCGGATATAGCAAAAGCTACCCCAGTTGTCGCGTGTACTATCTTCGCGCCAGCGTGTAACTGCGAGATCCTTCCAGCGGCTGGAGCCTGCTCCGGCATTGGTGACCATGACGTGGTAGCGACCATTGGACAACAGCTGTACTTCAGGTATCACGGTATCAGGGGTATTGAGAATGCGCATTGGCAGTTCCAATTCCTTGACCGCCGTGGGGATGTCGGATAACAGCCTTGCATGGGCAAAGAAGGCTGTTTCCTTTGGAATACGTTCCTGCAGTAACAGCATGGTCGCTTGAAACAATTGATTGGATTCGAAGCGTCGCTGCATCGGGCGATTCAGCAGCAGATAGGCCAGAGACAATAAGTTCATGCCTTGGTGATGCGCCATGAACGAACGTATTATGGTGCTCGATTCGCCGCGCCGCTGACGCGTCGCCGTGTAATCGATGGCTTCATAAAACCCATATTTGCCTTCCAGTCCCGCCTCAGCGAGCCGTTGCAAATTCTGGCACGCCACTTCCGGTGCCACCATCAATGCCAGTACCGAGGCATAAGGCGCGACTACCAGATCCGCAGCCAATCCACGTTTGAGCGCCACGCCAGGCACGCCGAATACGCGGTACTGGTAATTGAGATGCACGTCGACCGTGTTGTAACCGGACTCCGACATGCCCCATGGCACCCCGCGTTGCTTCCCGTAGTCGATCTGCCTCTCCACCACAGCCTTGTAAGTTTGATCGATCAGCGTTTTATCAAAGGTGGGCATCACCAGCAGCGGCATAAGATACTCAAACATCGAACCGCTCCACGACAGCAAGGTCGGTTCGCCGCCGGTGCTTGTGAGCAGACGCCCCAAAGCAAACCAGCTTTCCTGCGGCAATTGTCCTTGCGCAATCGCGACGAAATTGCACAAGCGCGCTTCCGACGCCAGCAAGTCGTAGTAACTCGCGTCGCGCCGCAGCTCATCCATGTTGTAACCAATCGCAAGCAAACGACGCGATTTGTCATACAGGAATTCATACTCCATCTGTGCGAATTCATCAGATTGCGATGCCAGGCGCTCAAAACGCTCCATGCGTTCATTGGCACGCTGACTGGCCTCGACAATATTGCGTCGCAGCATTTCGAGCCATTCACGTTCTTCATCTGTCGCAGTGGCAATCAGGCGTTGTTCAATGAATGGTTGCAGTCGCAGGCTGAGTCCTGCCAATTCACGCAACGTCGGTATCCTGCTGATATCGGGCAAGTCGCCGAGGCTGGCCGGTACAGTCGGCAAAGCCAACCAGGGCGCGAGGAATTGCAATTCATCCAGGATGCTGCGACATTGCCGGACAAGGGTATGTGCCCACCAGTTTGCATCTGACACCGAGGCGAGTTCAGAAATGACGGTACTCGTGTGGTCCAGGGCCGGTGGGTGCACAGCCTTCTGCCGTACCTCCTTGTATGCGTCCGTTTGGGTATTATGGTTTATGGAGTCTGTCTCCATGTTGCCATTTTGAACCGCTTCGGCATCCAAACTGGCGCTAAGCGATTCAGCACTTGCCGCCAGTTGCTCAAGTATGGATTGCATTGCATCCAGCGTGGCTGGCCGAGAAGCGCATGCTGATTCGATAGCTGCCTGCAAACGGCTGAGCGCTTCTGTAGGAACGCTCTGCCTTGCATCCATCAACACCGCGAGTGTGTCGTGCAGCCCATCCAGCCAGCGCTTCCCGACAATTTGGTCGTCTGGTAGCGCGAGCAGACCTTGAGTAAGGGTCATTAGATGACCGGCGAGATTGCCGCTATCCACAGTGGAAATATAGATGGGATGCAGTGGTTTTAGCGAGAGCGTGTCGTACCAGTTATAGAAATGCCCGCGATGCCGTTCCATACTTTGCATGGTATTGAGCGTGTGGGTGCTGCGCTCGATCAATATGCCGGCCGGGATGTAGCCAAAGTCGTACGCAGACAAATTGGCCAGCAGTGCCATCCCCATGTTGGTCGGTGAAGTGCGGTGCGCCAGTGCGGCACCGCGATATTCCTGGTAATTATCGGGCGGCAGCCAATGGTCTTCCGGCCCTACAAAAGTTTCAAAGAACGCCCAGGTCTTGCGTGATATTTTCTTGAGGAAGCGTGTCTGCTCAGTGGTCAGCTTTGCTTTGCGCCGCGCAAGTGGTCTGCTCACCCACCAGGTAATTGCGGGTGAAGCCAACCAGAGCAATAAAATAGGTCCGGCGCCAAACAGTGCGGACGGCGACACAAGCGCCAGATAAATCACTGTTGAAATGGCCACCAATGGCGCAATCCACATCACACGATATTGGCTGAGTAGGTCTGTACGACCAGCACAAGCCGTTTCTCCGGACGGCATCCATTCGAGCCGGCGACGGCGAGCCACCAACATACGCCAAAGCGTGCGCAGGATGGCATCAAGATTGATAAACGCCTCGTATGGCAGCCAGGCGAGCGTAAACAATACCTGCAGCAAGTTCATACCCATGGAGCGGTTGGCTGCGTTGAAGTGTTGTTTCAGCAATATGTCGTCCGGCTTGCGGAACAGCTCCACTGTTGCTGCACACAGCGGCGGAACCAGTAGAATGGCGACCACCACTACGCTCCATAACCAGGCATGGGCTACAAGTGTCCAGCCGAGCAGCAGCATCAGTGTCAATGCCGCGGGTACGAGACTGCGACGCAGGTTATCGAACAACTTCCATTGCGATAACCATGACAATGGATTTTTCCGACGCTTGGCACCCAACTCCGGCACACTCGGCAACAACCACTCGAGCAGCTGCCAGTCACCGCGAATCCAGCGATGCCGGCGGGCTATATCTGCGTTATAGCTCGCTGGATAATCCTCATACAATTCCACATCACTGAGTAGCCCGGAACGCGCGTAACAACCTTCCAACAGGTCATGGCTGAGTATCTTGTTTTCAGGAAAACGATCTCTCAGTGAACGCTCGAATGCATCCACATCGTAGATGCCTTTGCCGATGAAAGAGCCCTCCTGGAAAAGATCCTGATACACGTCGGAAACGGCCCGCGTGTAAGGATCGATGCCTGCATTCCCGGCGAAAAGACGGACGAACCAGGAACGCCGCGCGCTCGGC
>JBDSHM010000428.1:0-3405 GCA_039918495.1 Sulfuriferula sp.
TGTATAAACCGTCGCTGACCAATGCCGCATTGGGGATGCGGTATGCCAGTTGGCGTTTATCGGCCAGCAAGGTGACGCGCGCAAACATTTCCGCCTTGAGTCGGCCAGCTTCGTCATCCACACTGCAGCGCAGGATAATGCGTCGGGTGAGCGGGTCGAGCGTCGGCGCTATTTTTTCGATATGGCCGGTGAAGAGTTGGCCGGGATAGGCATCAACCTCGATCGATACAGGATGACCTACAGCCACTTTGCCGAGCAGATTCTCGGGCAAATCCACATTCACCCAAAGTTGTGACGGATCGGTCACGACAAACAGCGGATTGGGCAAATCCGGGCGCACTTCCATGCCGGGATTGACCTGGCGGTCGACAATGGCGCCAGCGATCGGGCTGCGCACGGCGTAACTTTCACCCTGATTGCCTGCCCCGGCAGGGGCGAGGTTGCGCAAATGCAGGCGGGCACGCTGAGCTTCCGCGCGCGCCGCTGCATAATCGGCCTGGGCCGCTTCGAGATCCTTGCGCGCAAGTGCTTCACCTTGATACAGCGTTTGCGCGCGGGCGAGCGCAAGATGTTTGACCGTCGCATCGGCTTGCGCTTTTTCCAGATCGGATTCGGCGCTGCCAAGATCCGGCGAATCGAGCGTCAGCAGCGTCTGCCCAGCCCGGATGCGGTCGCCCACTTGCGCCTTGATCGCGACCACGCGACCATTGACCGGTGAAGAAATGCGCGCGGTAGCATCTTCGTTGTATACCACTCTGCCATTGAGCGGTTCGGCCAAAGGCAGCGGCACCTGTTGCACCGGAGTAGTGCGAATCGAGGCGAGTTGCGGAGCGCCAGCCGGATAATGCAACAGATTGGGATCGCCGGGTTTGGGCGGGGTGGCTGCCAGCTGCTGTGCAGGCGTGTATGCATGCCAGATGAAATAGGCGGCCGTGGCCGTCACGACAACTAGCATGATCAGGAGACGGGTATTTTTCATTCGTGATCCTTGGCAATCCGGGTATTGATGCGCCATGTCGCGGCGGCACGGGCGTAGTCGGCCTGTGCACTCAGTGCTTCGATCTGGACGGCACGCCAGGTGCGGCGTGCATCGAGCACATCCACCGCTGAAATGGCGCCATGTGCGAAAGCAAATTCGGCGGAATCGGCAGCGCGACGGGCAGCCGGGATCAGTTCCGTTTGATAACGTTGCAGGCGTTCCAGGCTGGTATTCAGCGTATTGCGTGCTTGCCGCAATTCACCCAGCGCCAATGCATGGGTTCGTTCCAGATTATCTTGCGCAGCACTCAGGGTGATCTCGGCATTGCGGATATCGCCGGCATAATCGTTACCGATGAAAAGCGGGAAACTGATCCCGACGCCGAAGGTATTGCCGCTATCGGGTGGGTAATGTTCAACTTGCGCCCCCACTGAAATATCGCGCACTCGCTGAGCGCGAGCCAGATCGCGGGCGCTACGCGCGGCCTGCACGCGCGCTTGCGCGGCAAGCATATCGGGGCGGTGGGCAATAATCGTCTCGATGTCGGATGAGGTTGACTGGCTATTGGGCACCGGCCACGCAGAACTGGCGCGGAGATGCTCGGCTTGCGCATCCATGCCCAACAGATAGGCCAATGACTGCTGCGCTGCCGATACATCGGCTGCTGCCTGGGCAGCATCGTTGTCGACGCGCAATGTGTCGACACGAATGCTGGCAACTTCAGATGCTGCAAGGTCGCCTGCCTTCAGTCTTAGTTCGGCTTTATCCAGAGCGGTTCGGGCAAGCTGCGCGCTGTCCGCAGTCAGTCGCATTTTGTCCTGGGCCTGCAACAGGGCGTAGTAAGCCGAATCCACCGCCACAAGCTGTTGGCGCCGGATATCGGACAAGTCATCCTGGCTGGCTTGCACCATGTGTTGTGCCGTACGCATGCGCAAATCCCGTTTACCGCCCCGCTCGATCAATTCATCCATGCGAAGGGTCGTGTCCACATGTTTATGATATGGAGAGCCTGTCCCGAGTCCGTGAGATGGGCTAATACTCAGGCTGTTGATGGAAATTTGCAGATTGGGCCGCGCACCGGCTGATGTCAGTGTGGCGTCGGCTGATTCGACCGAACGCTGGGCAGCCAATATATCGCGATTGCCCGAGAGCAGTCGCGATTCGGCCTGCTGCACAGTCAGCGTGATTGGTATTGCGCTGTCGGTGGCTGCCACAACACGCGCGCTCACCGTACTGGCCAGTATCAATACCGCCGCGACTCGACAAAACCGTTTCACAGGACCTCCCCTGATATGTGCGTGCCATGCACGCATCAGGATGATGTAGGGCAGGCCTATCGGAAGCGGTATGATCCGCGCTTTGCCTTGCAGGCATCTGACGGAAAGACGGAGAAATCAAAAAAAGAAGCTTGTTTGGTACAGGCGGGATTTCGGGATTTTTTTGCCATGGCCCTGCCGAATACCGGCACGTTGGCAACTGCCTATTTGGGGTCAGAGACGTTGTTCGGCATGCTCAAGGTGGCAAGCAGATCGGAAGCGGGTTTGGGCCTGCTGAAAAAATAACCCTGATATTCATCACAATCGTGTTCGCGCAGAAAGGCAAGCTGGGCTTCGGTTTCAACGCCTTCGGCAACCACGCGGATATCGAGTTGGTGCGCCATGACAATGATGGCCGCAACCAAACCTTCATCGTCTGCATCGGTAGTGATATCACGTACAAAAGACTGGTCGATTTTGAGCTTGTCGATGGGGAAACGTTTGAGATAGCTGAGGCTGGAATAACCCGTACCGAAATCGTCCAGCGACAGCTCAATCCCGAGCGCTTTCAACTCACCCAATGTGGCAATGGCATCCTCGGGGTTTTCCATAATCACATTTTCGGTGATTTCCAGGCCCAGCCAGTGTGGGTCGACGCCGGTTTCCTCGAGAATCTGAATAAAATTATGGAAGAGATGTTTTTGGCGAAATTGGTGTGGCGATAGATTAACCACCATGCGCTGTAATGGTATGCCCAGCTCGCGCCACAGTTTGAGCTGGTAACAAGCCTGTCTGAGTACCCAATCGCCAAGCGGAACGATTACACCCGAGTCTTCGGCGATGGGAATAAACCGGACCGGGGAAATTAGTCCCAGTTCAGGATGATTCCAGCGCACCAGTGCTTCGGTTGCAATGATCCTGCCGTCTGCAATATTCACCAGCGGCTGGTAGTGAAGCAGTAACTCGTTGCGATCGATGGCCTGGCGCAGGCTGCTTTCCAGCAACAGCCGTTCAGCTGCCGCCGTATTCATTTCTTTGGCGAAGAACTGGTAATTGCTGCGCCCTGCTTCCTTTGCATGATACATGGCCGTATCGCTGTTCTTGAGCAGGGTTTCGACATCTTCGCCGTCTTGCGGGTAAACCGCGATGCCCAGGCTCGCGCCGGTGCGT
>JBDSHM010000429.1:0-1874 GCA_039918495.1 Sulfuriferula sp.
ACCCAGATCAGTATGGCAATACCTGCAGTAAAACCGGTAATGACCGGCATGGGAATGAAACGAATGACGGTGCCCAGCTTGGTAAAGCCCATTGCCATCAGCATCACGCCGGCCATCAAGGTAGCGATTTGCAGGCCATCGTAGCCATATTTGGCGGTTATGGTGGCAAGAATGACGATAAATGCGCCAGTCGGGCCGGAAATCTGTACCCGCGTGCCGCCCAGTACCGAGGTCCAGAATCCAGCGACAATGGCAGTGTAAATACCTTGCTCAGGCTTGGCGCCGCTGGCGATGGCAAAGGCCATTGCCAGCGGTAGCGCCACTACGCCGACGACCACGCCGGCGATGATGTTGTTAGATAGATGGCGTCGGGAAAACAGACCGGCGCGTCCTGCTTCAAGCAGGGCAATCATGCTGGCCTCGTTGACGCTGTAGAAAACCCCATTTTTATAAAAGTACAGCTTTCAGTGGAAAATTTGACCTCTCAGAATCGCGTACACGCCACGACCTGCCCTCCAGGAAGGGTTCGCGTACCCCCATATTTACCTCGTCCGCAGTGCCATGGATTTTTTCTACAGCCTCGTTAGGCTATTCACGCCAATAATTATAATGATGGCAAGTTAAACTCGTTTTGCAGTTTCTTGTAGCTCTTAACAAGATTGATATTGGTCTGCGCCCCATCTTCTGAAAAATCTTCTTCGCGAAATCCGACCTGCTCGATTCCGCTGAGATCCGAATCGACATAAATGTTGGTAGTGGAAGGGATGTGAAAACCATCGGGAAGTTCGCAACCTTCGACAACAGCGTTGTGGCGCACGACACAGCGCTTGCCAACCTTGCAATTGTACAGCACCTAATTAAAGCCGACGAATACGTTATCACCCACCACACACGGTCCGTGTACGATAGACCGATGGGCAATGGAAATATGCTCGCCGATGATTACTTGCGCACCGGATTTGGAGTGGATCACGACGCTGTCCTGGATATTGGAATTGGCGCCGATGGAGATCGGTTCCATATTGCCGCTGTCATCCACATCGTCGGCGCGGATGACCACGTAAGGTCCGATAAATACATTTTCTCCAATGACAACCTTGCCGCGAATAATCACAGTAGGGTCGACAAATGCATGATTCATGAATGATGGGGCGATGACCGCTGGTGATTCTTACGGATCATGTGCGGGGTTCTCCATTAGGTAACGCAATATTGCATTGCGTAAAAATACGTGCGGTACAGGTCCGACAAATTTCCGAGTCGAGTTTGGGATAGATGGCCCCAATTGGACGCGACTTGCTAGGAAAAATATTGTTTTCGCCAATGGCGTCCATATAGTGACCTTTCACCAGAAGGTCGCGTACGCCATTTTGCATGCGGTAAAAATATAGGCTGCCACCCATTTTGTTACGGCGTTTGGCTTCCTGAACAAGCATTTCAGCACCGGCCACATCCACAAAATTCATTCCGCTGGAAGCAATCATGACATGCTTTTGGCGAGGATTTATTTCGTCGATGCGCTGCAGGGCCAGCTGTACGTGATTGACCGCGCCGAAAAATATCGAACCCTGCAACCGGATCATTTTGAACTGCGGGCACTCGGGGCGGCCTTCAGTGGGCACATAATGATAGCTGTCCGGCTCTGGGTCAGGGATCATATCCATCAATGCCGGACGGGATGTCCGATATAGATAGAGCATCAGCGATAGCATGATGCCAAAGAAAATGCCTTTTTCCAGATCAATCAATGTGCCAATGATGGTCACGGCCAGAACGGCCGTTTCCTGCCTGCTGGTATGGAAAATGGAATGGATGTGGTGAAAATCAATCAGCCCCCATGCCACCAGAAACAATATTCCGGCCATTGCAGCAGT
>JBDSHM010000430.1:0-2670 GCA_039918495.1 Sulfuriferula sp.
CGAACCTGCGTAAATCAGCATGCGCGTCGACAGACCTTCGTCCAGACCATGCCCCTTGAGATTGCGCGCTCGCTCTCCAATATGGACCAATTTTTTCGCGTCTTCCATCGTGACACCCGACTCGTGCGCCACAATTTCGGCTTCGGTGTCATGCTCGGGATAGCTAAAATCCAGTGCACCAAAACGCTGTTTGGTTGACTGCTTTAAATCCTTCATGATCGACTGATAACCAGGATTGTAGGAAATGACCACTTGAAAATCCGGGTGCGCTTCAATCAGCTCGCCTTTTTTTTCCAGCGGCAGCACGCGACGCGCATCGGTCAGCGGGTGGATCACCACGGTAGTGTCCTGACGCGCCTCGACTATTTCGTCGAGATAGCAAATTGCGCCATGACGCGCAGCGAGGGCAAGTGGTCCGTCCTGCCAACGTGTGCCATTGGCATCAAGTAAAAAACGGCCAACCAGATCAGAGGCGGTCATGTCTTCGTTACAGGAGACGGTTATCAGCGGCTTGTTCAGCTTCCATGCCATGTACTCAACAAAGCGGGTTTTGCCGCAGCCAGTGGGGCCTTTCAGCATCATCGGCATGCGAACAGAATACGCCGCTTCGTACAGCGCCACCTCATCAGCTACCGCGCGATAATAAGGCTCACTCTTGACCATGTATGGTGCCAGCAGGTCCGATGCCGGTGCTGTAGAAGCCGGGCGTGAAGGTGCCTGTTGACGGGCGTCGGCTTGCGCCATCGCTTGTTGGCGCGGCGAATAAGTGCGCATGAATGAATCATTATGCATATCGTAACCTCGATTTTATACGGCTCAGTCCGGCCACACGCGCGCAGGGAACAAAGCGCTGCCGCTTTGTGACGCGTCTGCGGTCGTGGCGGGTGTCGTCCGGGGGGTTGCTTTAGGCTTGCTCGCCGGCGCCGATTTGGGCGTCACAGGCTTGGTTACTGGTGGCTTGGCTGCAGTTGACTTAGCCACTGGTGACCGGGTTGCTGTCGATTTGTTAGCAGCAGGCTTGGGCGTTACAGGTTTGGTTGCCATGGGCTTGGCTACCGCCCGGGTGGGAGCGGGCTGGGCTGCGTTTGTTTGCTGCCCGGCTTTGGCCTGGCGCACGCTAGCGGAAAGCTTGTCTTTGATATTTGTCATGTTCGGATCACCTCGTTGATGATGGCTTCGATCTCTGCAGCCGCATGCGCACCCCGGCTACCCATTTGATACACCGACACACCTTCCAGCGCCGCGCTGCGGTAGGCTGCACGTCGCCTGATGACTGCTTCCAGCACGGGAATGCCAAATTCGGCCAAGGCATCATGCATGGCTGCGGATAAAGCGCTTTTCGGCTCCAGCTGATTCAGCACCAGATACGCCTTCAGATTGACATTCACCTTGCGCGCTTCTTCAATTTCTTGTGGTAAGCGCAAACTCGCCCACAAATCAATCGGCGAGGGTAATACTGGTATCAAGGCTACATCACACACACGCAACGCCTGTTGTGAAGCCGCACTGTCTAGCGAGGGCGGACAGTCCAGTACAATATGCCGGTAGGCACGGAAGGTCTGCGCAAGTGACTGCACGTCCCACTTCCCGTTCACCTGCTTAACCGTGGCTGGGAACGGCGCACCGCCTGTGCTCGCCCATTGCCGCGACGAGCCTTGCGGGTCGAGATCAATCACGACTGTATCGGCGCGTCGTACCAAACCTGCGGCAAGATTCATTGCCAGCGTGGTCTTGCCGGCGCCGCCTTTCTGATTAATCACTGCGGTGATGTGTATGGCCACTTCAGCCCCCGTTTGTTGGCACGATCAGGGCATTGATGCGCGTTGCCATACCCAGTTCTGCCGTAGCCAATTCGCCGCCTTCAGCGCCTTCTAGCGTCACATTGACGTAGCTGGCACCAAAGTTGATGTTTTGTGGGTGCATGCCGAATTCTTCGCTCAGTACCGCCAGCCCGTCCAAAAACGCGCGTGTTTCACTGTAACCAGCAAACACGAAGCGGCGAAATAATGTAGCTGGCTTGCCACGGGCTTCCCAGCCTTCGGGCACGTCAATCATTTTGCACCTTGCCATTCATGACCTTATCCAATGCCTGTACATGCATCATTTCTTCACCCAGAATGCTGCTGAGCAAGCTTGCACTGTCAGCGTCACGCATACGCTCAACGTGCGCCAGCGCTTCCTGATAAATGCGCACTGCATCCACCTCAATCACCCGATCCGCCGCGAGCAATGCTTCAGTGCTGCGTCCCAGGCGTGCGGGCGCCAGATTGCCTGCTGATGGTGCCAAACCCAGTACGATCAAGCGTTCCATGAGGCGCTCAGCATGCTTGAGTTCCTCAACAGCCTCAGCGCGCAATTCATCCGCCAAGGCATCATCACCCCATAAGCGGACGAGAACACTTTGCGCCAAATACTGTTGCACAGCACTCATCTCGTGCGTCAGCGCACGCGAAAGCCAGCCCAAAGTACGTGGATCGACGCTCATGCTGGCGCTACTTAGCTGCGTGTCGGGGCGATTTCAGCGTCACGGCCACCACCATCCACATCGGGCGCGGATGGCAGAATACCTTCAACTTCGCTATGCACACGCGCAATGATGTGGGCAGCAACCAAGCCATCACCCACGCGTTCGCACGCATCGGCACCGGCACGCACCGCTGCGTTGACCGC
>JBDSHM010000431.1:0-9109 GCA_039918495.1 Sulfuriferula sp.
TTGCCGTTTTCGCGGAAGGTGCGGCCGAATTCGCTCAGCACCACGACCACGGTCTGATTCCACGCCGGGCCCATGGCTTGCGGCAGGGCTGCCAGCCCGGCGCCAAGCTCAGTTAGACGCTGGGCGAGCTGGCCTTCGGCGCCGTTGCGCCCGGCCTCGCCCACGTGGGTATCCCAGCCGCCGACATCGACAAATCCGATGTTGAACTGGTTGCGCATCAGCGTGCCGATACGTTGCGCCTGGGCAGCAAAGCTGCGTGGGTTGGCGGCGCCCCGGTTGGCCGCCACCATCTCGGTGGCATAGCCCGCGACCGAGGCGTCCTGCATGTCGTTCATCACCTGCTTTTGTACGGCAAAGCCTTCCCGAACCGTGGCGTCCATTTCAGTACCGCGATACATCTGCGCGAGCAGATCGCTGTTGTGCGCATTCAACCCGGTTTTACCGACATTGACCATTGCCATATTCGGAACGCGATCCGGCCCGCTCAGGCTCAGGGGCAATTGCGCGGTGAAGGCCATGGGCTGCGCCCGATTGCCCAGCACGCCGGCCAGACGATTGAGAAAACCGTTACGGAAATCGCGCGGGTTGGGGCCCTGGCCGAGCTCGATGTGGTCCTGGGTTTCGAAATGGCTGCGCGTCATATCCTGCGTGCCGGTAAACGGCACAAATGCGGCCTGCCCCTGACGATAGAGCGGCAACACGGTATCGGTGAGTGCCGGGTGCAGCGCCCAATCCGTGTTCAGCACGATGGCCGCGCCGGCACCGCTATCCGGTCTGGGTACCGCGATGTGAGGCCGACTTTCATAATAAAAATCACTGCTGTAAGGCACCAGCAGATTGGCGGCATCATATCCGCCGCGCAAAAACACCAGCAGAAAGCGCGGTGCCTGATCACTGCCCGGCGGTGCAGCCCACAACCGCGTACTGGCGGCTGCCAATGGTGCGGCCGCAAAAAGTTTGAGCAATTGACGACGATGCATGGCGGGACTCCTGATCACATTGCGCTCAACGGCGCATGAACTCGGGTGAGGACAATAACAGCGCGTTCCAGTCTTGCGGGCTGTTGGTTTGCTGCAGTGCCTGGCGCGTGGCCAGCGATACAACAGGCTGCAGCGCCTGGTAATAAAACGCGTTGGATAACTGCGGAAAAGCCGCTGCCGGCTGCGCATCAGGGACGTCTGTCTTGAACAGGCCTGCCGGACCGCTGCCGATGATGCGCGCCAATTCAAAGCGGGCGGTCATCTGCCCGGAGCTGCTCCAGGCAGCGGCGTCCAGCGGATAGCCGTCGGGCGTCTGCCGGCCGTATAACGGTTCGCCCAAACGCGCCAGCCAGTTCACCATCGGTTGGGCATTGCGGATGGTACGGCCCTCGTAGGCCAGGCGCACGGCAGACACGACATAGTGTGCCGGATCCTTGAACAGGCCGCCGAGCGACTGCACGAACAGCGGTGACGTGAGCATCGTTTGTAACACGGCGGCAATGTCGCCATCGGTGCGCATCCAGGAGGCGCTCATGTGGTCGATCAACGCAGGCGGCGGGGTATCGGCAACAAAGTACTGCGCCAGTTGGGTGCTGACATGACGCGCCGTTGCCGGGTGGGCGGCCAGCATTTCGATCACATCGTTGATCTCGTCCACGCCATGACCGTTGAAGGTATGGCCCAGCACCTGTTTGGGATCAGGGTCGTGGCGCATCGGGTTGAATACCACCAGATCGCTCTGCCACAACTCGCCGCGCAAGGCTGGACGCACATGCAGCGGCCGACCGGTCAAATTCACCCCGAGACCAGTCAGCACGCGGGCGAGGTTGGTCACATCCTGCTGGGTGTAGCCCGCGTCCACGTCCAGCGTGTGCAATTCCATGATCTCGCGCGCGTAATTTTCGTTGATATGACCGCGCGCGTTGTTGGCGTTGTCCAGATAAATAAGCATTTGCGGGCTGAATACGGTCGCCCGGAACAAGTCGCGGAAACGCCCCAGCGCGTGCGGCTTGATCACCCGGGCGTAATAGTCGCCCATCATGGGTCGCAAGATGCCCTTGAACTGAAACACCGAGAAATGGTTCATCCAGAACCAGGTCAATTGCTCCTGCAACTGATTGGGCGAATACAGCGCATACAGCAGTTGCTGTTCGGCTGCCTCGCGTGCCAGATTGCTGATGCCTTGCTGCGCGGTTTTGAGTTGCTGCTGCTTCTGGTCAGCCGGCAGGTCGCCCATGCGGATGCTGCGCAACTGCTCGAAACTGCTGCGCGCCAGATCGGCAACCGGTGTGCGGTTGATAGTCATGGCTTGCAGTTGCGCAACGACTTCAGGCGGCAAAACCGGATCAGCCGGCGGACGCAACTGGGCATTTACATAGTGCCCCACGCCGCGCTGGCGCAGACTGTTCAGGTCGCCCTGCGTCGCGCCCCAGGTCAGCCGGTTGATCAAGGCAACGGGATGATCGCGCGTGGCATTTTCCAGTGCCGAACCCGTCATCGCTTGCGTCTGTCCACCGTGCGCAGGCACTCTCGCGGCACACGCAGCAAGCGAGAGCCCGGCCATGCCGGTCAGCGTCAGAAAGCGGCGACGGCTCCAGCCCGCTGGGGGTTCCTGCATGTCTTTTCCTCTGAACTCAAAATCAAAATAACGGGGGATTGCCTGATGCAGGCATCCGGGTATGTGAACCCAATAACGTCATTTGCGGCGCTTTGGTTGACGAGGATAGAAATGGCGTGTGAATAAATAGGGGCTCTTCTTGCAGACGCGCTGTCAGACTATGCTGCGCACCAGGAAAACCGCGCCCACCACGATGCACAGCACGCCGACGAATTTTTTGAGGACATGAGTATCGACGATGTGGGCGATATGAGCGCCGAGAAATACACCGGCTATCTCAAAGACGATAATGAGCCCGGCCACGCCAAAATCGATGGACCCGTAACGCAGATTGCCTAGCGTCCCGGAAGCCGCCCCAACGATCTGAATGACCTGGCTGACGCCGATTGCCGTGAGTGGAGAAAATCCCGACAGGACCATCATCGGCACGGATAACACCGGACCACCCACGCCCGTCAGCCCCGAACCGAACCCGGCCACCATGCCTATGCCTATTAATAGCAGGCGCTGCCTGTGCGGATGACTTCCCCATGCAGCCTGCGTTTCGGCATCACCGGCACGCAGCGTATAAATACCGGCGAGGATGATAATCAGGGCCAGGATCAAAGCCAGCGAGGGCGCGTTCAGTCTTGAATTTGCCCATGCTCCCAGGAAACCGGCCACGGCCGCACCTGCGCAAACCGGTTGCGCCAATTTCCAGTCAATGCTTCCTTGCCGATGAAAAAGGATCGTGCCGGCTATCCCCGCAAAAATAAACGTGAATAACGACGTCGCCATGCTCTGGTGGATCGCCATGCCGGTCAGCAAGGTCAGCACCGATGGAAGCAGGATGCCGCCAACACCCACCGACCCGACCAGTATTCCCACGCCGACCACCGCGAGCAAGAGCGCAATGCTGCCTAGCACACATGCCCTTCAAATCCCGGCATTGCAATCTGGAACGTCACGCCTCGCACTCAAGCTGTCGCAAATAGTGCCATGGAAAAATGCCACGATCATGTCCGTCATCAAAGCCGAGCTGCATCGCATACGACCCCACGGGCTCAATCGACAGGATACGAATATTTTCCGGGCAGGGAATGACTTCGTGCCGGGCGGTTATCTGCCTGCAAGTCGTGCAGCGACAGGCGCGCCGCAATGCAGCGTCCCGGAAACGACTCACCAGCCCGTCACTCCAGCTGATCTCAAGTTCGCGGGAAGCCGCCAGCTGTCGTATCTCGATCGGTACAGGTTCATTCGACACGATTATTCCTCTTGCGCCATGCGCGGCGCCGCCGCTTCTTCTACAGAGGCGATTGTTTCATGCGCATGGCGATTTTTTTTATCGTCCAGAAGGTAGCTTAACCATAAATTGCTCACCTTCTCTTGCACACTGTTTTGCCCCTGACGTGCCTTGAGATTCACAAAATCCACAGCGAACAGAGGCTGATGTTGATTGAAGCATGAAAACACGATACCTGCGGGTAATTTCGTCTCCGGATCATGATGCTGACACAGGCACTGGGCACAAACTTCTTTCATCATGCATTGCATCGGGCTATTCACCGCCACCAGCGCTTTGAGCTGCGGTTTCAGCAAATGCCGCAGGGTGGTGCGCAAGGCGCCGGACATGCGATCCATTGTGGCCGGATTATCGGACAACAGCAGCGTATCCGTATTCGACAGCCAGTTTGAATAGCTGCCTTCGGTTTCCAGACAGGCGCTGATGTAGTCGTCGACGCCATGCGTAAAGCAGCTGTCCTGCGCGCGTTTGCAATGAATCGCCGGGCCTTCGTCGAGTATCCATATCGCCTGATCGGAGAGGATTTCCATGACTGCCTGCACCGCTTGCGCCTGCAGCCCGTTGCGAAAATGGCCGATGAAGATGACCTGATTACCCGCAGCGTGCCAGGCGGTGCTGCCATCAATGGTGCTGGTCACCGCGGAATGGCCGCCCATGACCGTGATGGTCTGGTTTTCGGGCATGGGCAGGCCGGTACCGGTCGGCCCCATCAGGACCACCGGCTCTCCCGGTGCGAGTTGCGCCGCGATGCGGCTTGAAGCGCCGACTTCGTTCACCAGCAGTTTGATTTCACCGGTGTGTTTGTCCACGTCGATACCGTCGATGGCCATGCCTTCCATTTGCAGCACGGTTCCCTGCAATTGAGCGGCGCGCGCATGGAAATTCTGCAGCCGGTAAATCTGGCCCGGTTGCCAATTCTGGGCAGCCTGACGTGCCCGTACCGTAACGCTCATCACATTGCCGCCCACGCGTTCCACCTGGGTCACCACCGGGCAAAGCCAGCTGTCCAGATTTTCCACGAAGTCTTGCCACGCGGTCAGATTGGCCGGATCTACCGGTGCCTGCAGACGCTGTGCGAACAGCGTTGCGATCTCGCGTGCACCCTGTTTTCCGGAAGCCATGGCCTTCACGACACTCCCCTGAAACTGCGGATGATTATCGCCATAGATGCTGATTCGGTGTTCACCCTTTTGATACGAAGTCAGGAAGCCGATATCCGCGCTCTTGCAGTTCCCGGTCGAAGCTGCCCGGCGCAAGGCAGTCTCGCCGGTGATCTGTTTATGTGTCGCGAAATATTTGCCATCCATCTCGAATTCGCCCGGATGCTCGCGGTTGTAAACCGTATTGGGGCTGCTGCCGGCGGCAACGAATATCGAACGCGCCGGCAATTCGAGCTGTTCTCCGCTATCGATCCAAGCGCCCTGCGCATCCTCAACCAAGCGGCGGAACATCATGCCCTGAACATGGCCCGCTTCATCCAGTACCGCTTCTGCCGGATCCAGCCCTTGCGCGTAAAAAATCCCTTCCTGCAAAGCCTTTTCAATTTCTTCGTGATTGCGCAGATAGGCTGGCGATTCGTTCATCCCGCGCCGGTAAACCACGGTAACGCCACCCCACGTCTGCAACAGCGGTGCAAAACTCGGCGTTTCGTTGGCTATGGATGCACGTCGCCGTTCCGCGCGAATCAGCCTGCCGTGCGTCATGTATTCTTCAAAAATATTTTGCTCTGTGGTACTCAGCGCAGCGTCCCAGCGGCCTGCGGATTTGAGCCTTTCGTAACGCTCCAGCAGTTTCTCGACTTGCAGCACATAATAGGCTTGGACTTCAGTTGCCGTATCGATGGCGCTGAGACCGCCGCCCACAATGAGTGCCGGCAACCGCACCTGCAGATTGGCCAGGCTGTCTTTTTTCGAGGCGCCGGTGAGTTGCAGCGCCATCAGGAAATCGCTGGCCTGGCGGATGCCGTGCGCCAGATTGTTCTTGATCTGGATCACCGTGGGCTTGCCTGCGCCTGTGGCCAGTGCGATATGTTCGAAGCCCAGCGCCCAGGCATCATCTATGGTCATAGTGCCGCCAAAACGCACCCCGCCGTAAACCCGAAAATGCCGATTGCGCGCCAGGGTCAGGTACACCAGCTTGAGGAAGTTTTTGTCCCAACGCACCGTGATGCCGTACTCGGCCACCCCGCCGAAACCGCTCATGACGCGTTCGTCGAGTGGTTCGTTCAAATCTCTGATGTGTTCCACTGGCGCTGGAATGGTGCCGTCTGCGCCTGTCCAGACCGGTTCCAGCGGCTCGATTTTCAAGCCGTCAATTGCCACGACGCCGAATCCCGATTGCAGCAGATGGTGGGACAGATTGAAACCGGCCGGTCCCGCACCCACGCACAGAATTCGCGTGCCGTGATGCGGCAGCGCATAGGGTCGAGTCCGATTGAGCGGGTTCCAGCGCGTCAGCAGATAATAGATTTCAAATCCCCACTGCCAGTTCAGGACATCGGTCAGAATACGCGTTTCGATCTGCGGAATATCGACCGGATCCTGCTTCTGGTAGATGCAGCCCTTCATGCAGTCGTTGCAGATGCGGTTGCCAGTGGCCGGTACCAGCGGATTGTCGATCATGATCACGGCCAATGCACCCAGGGTATAGGTGTCCAGCTTCAACGTATGTGCTTCCGATATGCGCTCTTCGAGCGGGCATCCGGTGAGTTCCACGCCTAGTGAATTGGTGCGGAATCCGCCATTTTCCTTGTCCGGAAATCCCTTCGAGCAAAAATCGCCTTCGTGGTCATGACAGTAGACGCAGTAATGCACATGATCCATGGCTTCGCGCAGACTGAAGCGCGGGTCGGTCAAGCCGAAACCGTCGCGTCGCCGCTGCCGTTCTGGCAACCCGCCAAGCCGCCCGGCCGGATCGTTTTCCAGTGCAACAGTCGGTACCAGTTTCATGTAGTCGATTTTATGCGGCAGTTTGAAGCTGATCCAGCCGCTCACGCTCACCTTGCCTTCGGGTGTGTTGTAGGCAGCATAGGCCCACTCTTCCAGCAGACTGAGCGTATCGTCGGCACCGGCTTCTGTTGCCAATACCCAGAGCCGGGCAACGGCCAGTTCCCGATCGGTCGTGTCCTGCAAGTCCAGCTTCTGTTCCAGCAGCCCGTTCAGCATTTCAAATGAACGGGTTGCTGCGCGCTTGCGGCGCACGTGCGGCTTGATGAATTTTTCCTTGAATGCATGAACCGGTTCGTCGAGTAACTGCTGCCGTCTTAATCCGTTGCGTGCCATCTCGACGCCGAACACATCCACCAGAAAATCCTCAAGGCACCGGCCGGCTGCGATCAGCAACTCGGACTCTGCTACGGCACCGGTCTCCGCTCCATTTCGATATGCCCGAAATTGCGCAGCCAGCAGATTGTCACGGTCGTCCAGGAAGTGCAGAAACAATTCATCCAGTACCGGCAAGCGCTCCGCTGCGTAGATGTCTGCGTATTTGAATCCGGGTAACTTCAATTCGAATGATGTCATCTCTGCTCCTTCTTGAAACAATCCTGATTCATTCCGGCAGATATCTGTTTCACCTGCATTCGGATAAACCGCCCATCACGACAAGACATGTAATTACAAGTTTGCATGCAGCAAGTCAGGCACAACGCCTGCTCCTGCTGTGTGGTTAAATCAGTTCAGCCACACCTTGCGGACCTACTTCCATACCGAACCCGCCCATCCCCTCTTTGAGGTCGCCGCCCATGGCCTTGAAACTTTCTTCGCGGATAAGCTCATGCAGCTGCCGTTTCAGCAGGAGAAATTCATTTGACGTCGTCATTTCCGCGACACGCGGCCGCGGCAGCGGCACTTCGATTTCCGCCTTGATACGACCCGGTCTGGCGGTCATCACGTAGACTTTGTCGGAGAGAAAAATGGACTCATCAATGTCGTGGGTGATGAACAGCACGGAGAGCCGGAAACGCTGCCACATGTTGGTCAGGATTTGCTGCATCACGACGCGCGTCTGTGCATCGAGTGCGCCAAACGGCTCATCCATCAGCAGCACCTGGGGGCTGGTCGCCAGCGCACGAACGATGCCGACCCGTTGTTTCATGCCGCCCGACAACTGATCCGGATAGTGGTTTTCGAAAGCGAGCAAACCGGCCAGCCCGAGCAGGGTGCGCGCCGCCGCTTCGCGCTCGCTTCTTGGACGTCCCTGCATCTTGAGTCCGAACTCCACGTTCTTGCGCACAGTCATCCAGGGAAACAATGAGTATTGCTGAAACACCATGCCGCGTTCGGCACCCGGCCCCAGCACATCCGCACCGTCGACCAGAACACTGCCCCCGGAGCGTTTGACGAAGCCTGCCACCACATTCAGCAGGGTTGACTTGCCGCAACCGGACGGACCGAGGATGGACACGAATTCGCCCGGCTGGATGTTGATATTGACGTCGCTCACCGCTTCGACCTGATTGGCGCCCCAACCGAAGCGAACGTCAAGGTTGCGGATTTCTACTTTGCCCTTATCTGCTTTCATGCCTTGTTTCCTCCATGCTGGTTAGCCCAGGGCATACCCAAACGTCCGACCAGGCGAATGGCGGAACTACAGGCCAATCCCAGAAAGCCGATGACGATCATGCCGATGACAATGTCTGAATACTGAATCAGGGAGTAGGCTTCCCAGGTGAAATAACCGATGCCGAACTGGCCGGAAATCATTTCAGCGGCGATCAGCGATACCCATGCCACGCCCATGCCTACCGATAAGCCATTAAAAATATCCGGCAGCGCGGCGGGCAGAATGACTTGCCGCAGCAATGCCGGTTCTTTGGCGCCCAGACAGCGCGCCGCACGAATCAATACCGGGTCGACACTGGTCACGCCATGTACCGTGCTCAACAGAATCGGAAAAAACGATCCGATGAAGGTAATGAAGACGATGCTGCTTTCGTTGGTCGGCCACAGCATGATGGCCATGGGTACCCAGGCAATAGCAGGAATCGGCCGCAATATTTCAAGCATCGGAAACATGAGTTGCCGAGCCCGACGATAACGACCGATGATGAGTCCGAGCGCAATGCCTGAAACCACGGCAATTCCGAATCCCATCAGAATCCGGCGCAAACTGATCAGCATGTTTTCGTAGAAAGTGTCGGTCTTGCTCAACCGCACGATTTCATCCAGCACATCCAGCGGTGCCGGAATGTTGGTAAAGCGGACATAAAAATCGAACTGGTATTTTACG
>JBDSHM010000432.1:0-2866 GCA_039918495.1 Sulfuriferula sp.
GTGGTGGGCGAGCGCTTTGTACGCGGCGTCGAAACCTGCCTGGAATACAAGATACCTTTTGTCTGTTACGCGGCCAGCGGTGGAGCACGCATGCAGGAAGGCTTGTTCTCGCTGATGCAGATGGCGAAAACCAGTGCGGCATTAACCAAACTGGCCGAAGCCAGGCTGCCATTCATTTCCGTGCTGACTGATCCGACTATGGGGGGCGTGTCGGCCAGTTTTGCGATGCTCGGCGACCTGATTATTGCCGAGCCCAAGGCACTGATCGGTTTTGCCGGCCCCCGCGTGATTGAGCAGACGGTTCGAGAAACCTTGCCTGAGGGCTTTCAGCGTTCCGAGTTCCTGCAACAGCATGGCGCGATTGATCTGATTATTGACCGTCGCGAAATGCGTGATCGGCTCGCCGGTTTGCTGACCATGATGCAGCGTATGCCTACTGCTGCCTGAATGCCGGAAAATACCCCTGCCAGTCTTGCAGATTGGCTAATCTACCTCGAAGCATTACATCCCAAGTCTATTGAATTAGGGCTGGAACGCGTCAATACAGTCAGAATTGCGTTGCAACTGCAGCCTTCCGTTCCGGTGATTCTTGTCGGTGGTACCAATGGCAAAGGATCCGCCTGCGCCTTTCTGGAAACGATGCTTGCAGCGGCCGGGCACAAGGTAGGGCTGTATACATCGCCGCATTTGCTGCGCTACAACGAGCGTATCCGCATTGATCGCAACGAAATCGATGATATGGCGCTGTGTACGGCGTTTGCAGCGGTCGAAGCTGCGCGCGGAACGGTATCCCTGAGTTATTTCGAGTTTGGCACCCTGGCTGCTGTGTGGCTGTTTGACCGTGCAGAGGTCGATGTCATGGTGCTGGAAGTGGGTCTGGGCGGACGGCTGGATGCCGTCAATGTATTCGCCCCGGCGTGTGCGATTATCACGAGTGTGGACATTGATCACACGGAGTATCTGGGCGATACGCGTGAAAAAATCGGCTTTGAAAAAGCCGGAATTTTCCGCGCTGATTGCCCGGCTATTTGTGGAGAAGCCACTCCTCCCCAATCTTTAACACTGCATGCGGCCACGATCGGCGCGAATTTGCGGATTATCGGGCAGGCATTCAGCATCGTGACGGGGATCAGTGACTGGCATTACATCGGCCAACGTGAATATCGGTATTTGCCCAATCCGGGCATGGTGGGCCGCTACCAGTTGAATAATGCCGCATGTGCGATTGCCGCTCTGGAAACACTTGAAAAATGTTTGCCGGTAAGCGAGGAGGCGATACGTCAAGGTTTGCAGACGGCACGCGTTGCAGGGCGTTTCCAAATATTGCCTGGACAACCTGAAGTGATATTGGATGTTGCGCACAATCCCCATGCTGCCGCAGCACTGGCAGCCAATTTGCAAGCGCGTCCGCGCAGCGGTAAAACCCTGGCGCTCATGGGAATGCTGGCAGACAAGGACATTGATGGCGTAGTGCAAGCCATGCACACCGAGGTGGACGACTGGGTATTGGTCAGTCTGGATGTGCCACGCGGAGCCACGGCACAGGTACTTCATGACGCGTTATGTCGAATAGATGTTCGTGGATCGATAATATGTAGCGAGAATGTCGCAAATGGGTGGTTGCTTGCCTGTGAACGGACCAGCGAAAATGATAGAATCTGCGTCTTTGGTTCCTTCTACACTGTCTCTCAAGTATTGCAACTGACTGGCAGATAAACAGGAAAATATTGCACCATGGCCATTCAAGCCACTTCTGAAGAACAATTGCGTTTGCGTCGTCGTGCGCGCCGCCGCTTGCTGGGTGCCGGGACGCTACTATTAGTGGCGGCGATTGTGTTGCCCATGTTGCTGGATAAGCAACCACGTCCGCTGGATCGCGATATTGAAATTCGTATCCCATCCCCCACGGCAGCCCCCTTGGCGGCTCCGCCAGTGGTTTCCAGTGCGCCGAGCGTACCCGCAGCTACGCCACCTTCGACGCCGGCAGCACCAGATAAAGAGCTCGCGCCGCCCTCACCAACGGGTACAGACAATCAGGCTGCGATAAAGAACGAGCCTCCGACAGTGTCTAAAAGCGAGCCCAAACCGGTTGCGCCTAAACCTGCGGCTGAACCCAAATCCAAGCCTGCACAGGTTACTGAAAAAGCGCCAGAAAAATCGGTTCCGAAAACCGAGCCGGCCCACAAACCAACGCAGACGGCTCTTGAAAAACCGGTGGGTACCACCCATTTTGTTGTTCAGTTAGGCGCATTCAGCAATGCAGAAAATATACGCCAGCTGCGTGACAAGCTTCAGGCCGGCGGGATTCGTACCTATACGGAAGCGGTGTCGGGTGGTGCAACGCGTGTGCGTGCCGGGCCCTTTAAAACGCGCGAACAGGCGGATAGTACGCAGGCCAGAATTGCCCTGCTTGGCGTCCAGTCAACCGTGGTGAGTATAGATAAACCGTGACCGGTTTCGATCTTGTTGTAATCGCTATTATTGTCCTGTCAGTTCTGATTGGTCTGATGCGGGGAGCGGTCAAGGAAATATTGTCGCTGGCGGCTTGGGTATTGGCTTTTGTGGCAGCCAAGGCCTTCGCCGCGACTGCGGCAGGCATTATGCCTAATTTTATTAGCAATCCGGCATTACGCTATCTGGCCGGATTCATCATCATCTTCATCGTGGTGATGGCGCTGGCAATGCTATTGAGTTTACTGTTATCCGAATCTTTGAAGGCGCTTGGCCTTGGGCCAATCGATCGCATATTGGGTGTAGCATTCGGTTTTCTGCGTGGTATGGTGATTGTAACCATACTGGTGTTGATAGCCGGACTGACCCAATTGCCGAAAACCGATGTGTGGCGGCAGGCGGCGTTTTCCGGGAC
>JBDSHM010000433.1:0-2839 GCA_039918495.1 Sulfuriferula sp.
TGGCCGTAGAGAAAGAAGCGTTGCGCCGTCCGATCTGACGTGTCCGTCACCCCGTTTTCACTGTCTGCCTACGGCGTGCCGCTACACCGCGCAGGAAAATGAGTATTTACGATTGCCCAACGGTTTCAGCCATAAACAATGTTCAAGGGCTTCAAAGCTTGATAATTCAGTTGACACAGCAAGCTGCGCGGCGAAGCTGTTGATTGGCACCTAATCCAGTAAAGCCGTCGGCTTCGTGACGTTCCATCATGATTTTCACGGGGTCTGTCGCAGGTTTGGGCTGGTGGTCTGTACAGTAACATTGGCGGATAATGCCTAGCTTCGCCCACCCAACAGAAGCAAACGCCGTATGCAAAAAGAAGTCAAAGAAAAATCTCAGTACGCTGTCGCGGCGGCGGTGCAGCTGCCGGGCGTGAGCGACGTTGAGTTCGAGGCATCGCTGACCGAGTTGCGCGAGCTCGCAAAGACGCTGGGGTTCAAGGTCACCCGCACGTTCACGCAAAAACGTTACGGCTTCGACTCGACGGCGTATCTGGGCGTCGGAAAGCGGCAGGAAATACACCGCTTCGTCAACGCCGAATCGGGAAACGAAGCGAAGGCTGACTACACCCACGACGAGACGTGGAACGGCGAGGCCGCTGAGGTCTCTCCCGACCCGATCGACGTTATCTTCGTCGACCATGAGATTTCCCCATCACAGGCGCGTCACCTCGAAAACGAGGTTGGCTGCCAGGTGATGGATCGCACCATGGTCATTCTCGAAATTTTCCACCGTAACGCGCGCTCGCCCGCTGCGCGCGCGCAGGTGGAAATCGCGCGTCTGGGCTACATGGCGCCGCGCCTGCGTGAGGCGGCGAAGCTCGCGGGGCCGCAGGGACGTCAGCGCAGCGGCGTCGGCGGGCGCGGCGCCGGCGAGTCGCACACCGAGCTGGACAAGCGCAAGATCCGCGACCGCATCGCCGAACTGCAAAAGGAGATCGCTGCGATGGACGTCGAGCGCAAGACACAGCGCGCACGGCGGCAGGCGCATCAGGGGCTCGCCAGCGTGGCGCTCGTCGGCTACACCAACGCGGGCAAGTCCACCTTGATGCGCGCACTCACGGGTAGCGAGGTGCTGGTCGCCAATAAACTCTTCGCGACGCTCGACACCACCGTGCGCACCCTTCACCCCGAGAGCATCCCGCGCGTACTGGTCAGCGATACGGTCGGCTTCATCAAGAATCTGCCTCACGGGCTGGTCGCGTCGTTCAAGTCAACGCTCGAAGAGGCGCTTGATGCGGCGCTGCTGCTCCACATCGTCGACGCAAGCGATCCGGGCTTCGAACGGCAGATTGAAACCACCGAACACGTGCTGAACGAGATCGGCGCGCAGGACGTGCCGCGCATCCGGATCTTCAACAAGATCGATCACGTCGGCGACGCAACGGCGCAAGACGAACGCGAAGCCGCGCTACGCGCCACATACCCGGATTGCATCGTGATGAGCGCGCGTCGCCTTGACGACGTCACGAAATTGCACAAGGCGATCGTTGCGTTTTTCCAGCAGGATCTTGTCGATGCCGAGCTTTTTGTTCCCTGGTCGGCACAGCAACTGCGCGGAGAAATATTCGCGCGCTGCGAGGTGCTGGCAGAGCGCGCCGACGATGATGGGGTGTTCTTCAATATCCGCGGCGAGCAGGGCACCTTGGATAGTCTGCGTGAGCAGCTTGCCCGGCCGCGATGGGCAGATCATTTGTAGCACCCTGTCGCCCCATTGGAAAGAACGCCAGGTCAGTTCGTTCTGCTGTGAGCGTGTTCAAAGAAAGAACCTCTGCGGAGAGTAATCCCATCGTGCTTCGGCTTGATGCTGTCAATCAGCGCGCTGCTTTTGCCAGTAAAAAGCGTGGGCTTTTTCCAGCCTACGATGCAAGGCATGATTACAAGCGGTAAGTGCAATTTTCCATGGTGCTTGGGTTTAAAAAAATTGGAAAATTAAGAACGCTGATACCCTAACAGGGTCGCCAGTGCTTGCAGATGATCCGCCCGGAAGTCGCAGATCGTGCGATGCTGGGGAAAATTGCCCGCGTCCAGCATCCAAACGCCACGTCCTTGTGCAGCTTCCCTTGCAATTTTGCGCGAGAAGAACACGCTGGTGGCACAGGCATAGATCAATACCTTGAAAATCGTCGCCAAATTGCACGGACTGGATGATTTCTGGATCAACAACGGTCAACTGCTCCCCCACATACAATAAGTGGCGACCGCAGCTCGAAAAGTACTAATTCGCTTAGTGACTTTGTAACTGCGGGCCATGCACTGGTGGGAGTGTCCCATCAGTGTCCCATAGGCTGGGATTCTGGACCCTGGCATGCCTGCCAAAGCCCGTGATACTTGGCTCCCCGAGTAGGATTCGAACCTACGACCTGCGGATTAACAGTCCGTGTCATGATACGCTCGAAACCCGCATGGATAAACGATCTACAGAGATAGACTGTCTAATAAAAATAAAAATCTGTCGCCCTGCAAGCCCCGGTTTATATAGAGGCACATTCTGTTTATTTGACACTTTTTACCTCACCTAAATCTATGGTTTCTGGTCTGATATCAGAGCGGCCTCGAACTTTTTTATCCGTCCACGCAGTAGGTCAAACTCTGGTATCGCCCTGTTTACAATCACCGCACCATCTGGAAAACCAGTGGCCGTACCATTCTCGTAGAGCATCCATACCTCTCCGTTTATACCGCGCAGTTCAAACAGTGGCTTCACATCGTCCTGGCCAACATCGCGGCTGTCATCCTGACGCCCATAAAGCGGTGCACCCGTTAATTGGGCATTATGCCCAAGCAACTCCCGGATAGC
>JBDSHM010000434.1:0-2028 GCA_039918495.1 Sulfuriferula sp.
CGCCATTGTGTTTGGCCCAGTTGATAAAATCCGCCACAATCAGGAAATACCCCGGAAAGCCCATCTGGATAATGGTTCCAAGCTCGAATTCCAGACGTTCCTGATATTCCGGATAACGCAGGTCGCGTTCAGCTGCATCGGGGTATAGCACCGCCATGCGCTCAGCCAGACCTTCCTGAGAACGTTCTCGCAGGTGCTCGTCGAGCGTCATCCCAGACGGGGTAGGAAATTGCGGCAGCATGCTTTTACCCAGTTCCATCGTCAACGAACAGCGTTTGGCTATTTCCACACTGTTGATCAACGCTTCGGGAATATCGGCGAACAGCGCCGCCATTTCCGCCTGGGTTTTAAAATACTGCGCCTCGGTAAACATGCGCGGACGACGACGATCTGCCAGCAAGCCGCCCTCGGCAATACACACGCGAGCCTCATGTGCCTTGAAATCATCGTGCGTTGGAAACTGCACCGGATGGGTAGCCACGACCGGCAAATCCAGTGTCGATGCCAACGATAAAGTGGCTTGCAGACAGTTTTCAGCCTCAACATGCCCGCTACGCTGAATTTCCAGGTAATAACGATCCGGGAACAACGTCGCCCAGCGACTGGCCGCCGCTTGAGCCGTGTCGGCATTGCCGGCCAGCAATGCCTGTCCCACCTCGCCCAGATGCGCGCCTGAAAGTGCAATCAGGCTGGTGGTGCTTTTTTCGTCAAACCACGTCTGGCGCAACTCTGCGCGGCCGCGATACATGTTTTCACGATAAGCACGCGTTAATAATTCAGACAGGCATCGAAACCCTTCCCGATTTTGCGCCAGCAGCAAAAGGCGGCTTGGTCGGTTACGGTCGGTATCGTTGCTAATCCATACGTCACACCCCAAAATGGGCTTGACCCCTTGGCTGCGCGCGGATTGATAAAACTTCACCATCCCGAATAAATTGGAAAGATCGGTGAGGGCAAGCGCAGGCATGGCATCCGCGACGGCACGTTGAACCGCATCGTCAATGCGCACAATGCCGTCGCTAATGGAATATTCGGAATGCAGGCGGAGATGGATAAATTGAGGATCAGGCATCCACTGATTTTACCCGGTTGCGACGGGGTATAATACCGTCTGTTTATAAGCCTTTGAATCTCCGAACCATGTCAGCCATTCTTAACATCGCTGCTTACCGTTTTGTGCCGCTGGAAGACCTGCCTTCTCTGCGCGAGACCTTTCGCGAACGTACCCGTGGGCTAAAAGGTACCGTGCTGCTCACGCCTGAGGGCATCAATATGTTCCTTGCCGGTGCACCTGCCGAATTGGAAGCTTTTATTGATTGGCTCACAGCGGATGTGCGCTTCGCCGACATCGCCATCAAACGCAGCATGTCGGACGAAATCCCGTTCAACCGGATGCTGGTCAAACTCAAAAAAGAAATCATCACTTTCCATCAGCCTGATTTTCAGCGGACCAGCCACCCTGCGCCACAGCTTCCGGCCAGCGAATTGAAAAAATGGTATGACGAAGGTCGCGAATTCATTATCGTGGATACCCGCAACGATTTTGAATTCCAGGTTGGCACATTCAAAAATGCCATCAATCTCAAGCTACATAGCTTTGGGGATTTTGCTGCCGCCACCGAACAGCTCAAAAATTATCGTGACATGCCCATTGTCACTTTTTGTACCGGCGGTATCCGCTGTGAAAAAGCGGCTCCATTCATGGCAGGTCAAGGTTTCAATCAGGTGTATCAGCTGGAAGGCGGCATACTCAAATATTTCGAAGAATGCGGTGCCGCCTACTACGATGGTGAATGTTTCGTATTCGATAAACGCGTCGCACTGGATGGCGAGCTTAAACCGACACAAACCAATATGTGCTACGCCTGCCGCAGCATACTCACGCCGGAAGACCAACTCTCAGCGGATTATGTGATGGGCGTATCGTGCCCTCACTGCGTGCACAAACAGGCGGTAGCCTGACAGACTATTTCGGCAGATCGCAGCAGAGTGAGAAATGGAGGCCAACTGGTCGCCATTTTCATATTG
>JBDSHM010000435.1:0-2835 GCA_039918495.1 Sulfuriferula sp.
TCAGTACTTCCATGAATTGACCGGATACCGCTTCGGCAGTGGCGGCATCCACCTCGCGGTTGAAAGCAATAATGCCCCCAAATGCCGAAGTGGAATCGGTTGCAAACGCCAATCTGTATGCGCTCAATGGATCGGCAGCGACCGCTACGCCACAGGGGTTGGCGTGCTTGATGATGACGCAGGCAGGTGCGTCGAACGTCTTGATGCACTCCCATGCCGCGTCGGCATCGCCGATATTGTTGTATGACAGTTCCTTGCCCTGCAACTGGGTGTAATGAGCCAATGTCCCGGTAGCCGGATTCAGGTCGCGGTAGAAAGCGGCAGCCTGATGCGGGTTCTCGCCGTAGCGCATCGACTGCACACGCTCGAAATTGAGATTGAGGCGACCGGGAAAGTCTGCGCGCTCACCGTTCAGCTCACGCGCAGTCAGATAATTGGAAATCGCACTGTCGTATTGAGCCGTATGCGAAAACGCCTTGCGCGCCAGGTTGTAACAGCTTCCCGTGGATACCGAACCGTGATTGGCTGCAAGTTCAGCGAGCACGCCGGCATAATCGGCTGGATCCGCCACCACCGCAACGTGCTGGTAGTTCTTGGCTGCAGAGCGCACCATGGTCGGGCCACCGATGTCGATGTTTTCAATCGCATCGGGCAGCGAGCAATCAGGATTGGCGACTGTCTGGCTGAACGGGTAGAGATTGACCACCACCAGATCGATGTAACCGATGCCGGCCTCGCGGACTGCTTCGGCATGTTCGGCCAGATCGCGACGCGCCAGAATGCCGCCGTGAATTTTCGGATGCAGCGTCTTTACCCGGCCATCGAGCATTTCAGGAAAACCGGTGTAATCCGCTACCTCCGTCACCTGGATGCCATGTTCGGCGAGCATTTTTGCGGTGCCGCCAGTGGAGAGAATTTCGATATTGAATTCGCGCAAACCTTTGGCGAATTCGAGTACACCGGTCTTGTCGGAAACGCTGATCAGTGCACGTTCGATGAAAGCCATGATTAATCCTGATTGTTTAGAAATTATGTGACACAGAATGCAGTTTGACAGTAGCGCAATGCCTGTTCATAGCTATGACGGCGCTGGTTTCTGTGGCGAATAAACTTATTTAATTCCGTACTGGGCCATTTTTTTGCGTAAGGTATTGCGATTGATACCCAGATATTCGGCCGCCCGGGTCTGGTTTCCTTCGGCGAAAAGGAGCACCTGTTCCAACAGCGGCTGTTCCACGCAGGCCATTACCATGTCGTATATTCCTGCGGGCACTTCGCCATCCAGATCACGGAAATAATCGTCCATGGCGCGGGTCACACATGCCGGAATGTCATTTTCTTTTTCTTTTCTCACCTTGTCGAATCTCCCTGTACTCGCCACATCATGCGGCGAGCGATGTTTCATTGAGGTTGTTATTGTCGAGTTCAACGTATTCGAGGCACTGACCGCGCGTGCGGCACCGATCGAAAAACTCGTTTACTGCCGCTTCTTGTTCGGCTACGTTCTGCAACTGGTTCATGGCGTGGCGAAAGGTGGCGGAATCCTGCAAGCCTTTGGTATACCAGGAGATGTGTTTGCGGGCGATACGTACACCGGCATACTCGCCATAAAATCCATAGAGATCGTGCAGGTGACCAAGTAACACGCGGTGGATTTCATCGACTTCGGGTGCAGGCAAGTGAGTGCCGGTTTGCAGGAAGTATTCGATCTCGCGGAAAATCCACGGGCGGCCCTGGGCGGCGCGACCGATCATAACCGCATCGGCACCGGTGTAATCAAGCACGAATTTCGCCTTTTCCGGGGTGGTGATGTCGCCATTGGCAATCACAGGGATGCGTGCCACAGCTTTGACTGCCGCAATCGTGTCATATTCTGCGGTGCCTGTGTAACCACAGGCACGCGTGCGTCCATGCATCGCCAGTGCCTGGATGCCGCTATTCTCGGCAATATTCAGCACGCTCAGTGCATTTTTATGCTGTTTGTCCCAGCCGGTACGAATCTTGAGTGTGACCGGCACGCCGGGTACAGCATTCACCACGGCTTCTAAAATTCGGGCAACCAGTGGCTCATCCTGCAACAACGCGGAACCGGCCATCACGTTGCAAATTTTCTTGGCAGGACAGCCCATGTTGATATCAATGATTTGCGCGCCACGATCAACATTATGGCGTGCCGCTTCCGCCATCATTGCCGGGTCGGCGCCGGCAATCTGCACCGAAATCGGGTCGACTTCACCCTCATGATTGGCTCGACGCGCAGTCTTGGCTGAACCATATAGCAGCGAATTGGAAGTTACCATCTCGGACACGGCCATCCCCGCGCCCATCTGCTTGCAAAGCTGGCGAAAGGGCCGATCGGTCACCCCCGCCATGGGAGCGACAATCAGATTGTTCTTGAGATTGTGTGAGCCGATACGCATGAAGGGACAGCACTGAAGAGGAAGAAAAGGCTGCCTATTTTATACGCAATCTGGAGCCGGAGCAAAATTGTCTGATTAGCGTTTTTTTGCCTGCAAATACAGTGGCATTACTTTTTCTGCGTACTGCTGCAGATCATGCATGCGCGATTCCGGATTGGGGTGCGTGCTCAAAAACTCGGGTGGACGATTTCCACCCAACTGGATCATTTTTTGCCACAAGGTGATAGCAGCGCGCGGGTCGTAACCTGCGCGTGCGGCGAGTTCCACACCTATGCGGTCGGCTTCGGTTTCCTGTCTGCGACTATGCGGCAAACCAATGCCAAGCTGATAAAGCTGTCCACCGGCATTGACTATATTCTGACCTGCGCCCGCCAGCGATGCGCCAAGCAATCCCAGTTGTGCAAGAGATTGCTCG
>JBDSHM010000436.1:0-3501 GCA_039918495.1 Sulfuriferula sp.
GGCCATCGAACAACTTAAAACGCTGGCTACCCAACTTGATGTGGATTGCTTCCCGTCCAGCGAAACCCAAAAACCGGTCGACATCGCACTGGCCGCGCATGACTACGCCAAAAAACATTTTCACGACGTACTCATTGTCGACACTGCCGGACGACTCGGCATCGATCAAGCCATGATGGACGAAATCCGTGCACTGCATGGCGCCGTGAAACCCATCGAAACCCTGTTCGTGGTGGATGCCATGCAAGGTCAGGACGCCATCAATACCGCGCGCGCCTTTAATGAAACGCTGCCGCTCACCGGCATCATCCTCACTAAATTGGATGGCGACTCCCGCGGCGGCGCAGCACTGTCCGTGCGCCACATTACCGGCAAACCGATCAAATTTGTCGGCATGGGTGAAAAGCTGACCGGGCTGGAAGCCTTCCATCCCGAGCGTATGGCTTCACGCGTGCTGGGCATGGGCGACGTCCTCTCTCTGATCGAGGAAGCCCAGCGCGGCGTGGATCATGCCGAAGCCAGAAAACTCGCCGAAAAAGTCAAATCCGGCAAAAACTTTGACCTCGAAGACTTCAAGGCGCAAATCACCCAAATGCGCAAAATGGGCGGTCTCTCGGCCATGATGGATAAGCTGCCAGGCGCCGCAGCTGCGGCACTGCCGGCGGGTGCTGATGAAAAAGCCATGAACCGCGTCGAGGGTATTATCAACTCCATGACGCCAGCCGAGCGTCGCAAGCCCGAATTGCTCAAGGCTTCGCGCAAACGCCGCATCGCTGCTGGTGCTGGTGTGCAGGTACAGGAGATCAATCGCCTGCTCAAGCAGTTCGAGCAAGCCCAGAAAATGATGAAAATGATGTCCAAAGGAGGCCTTTCCAAAATGATGCGCGGCATGAAGGGCATGATGCCGGGAATGTAAGCTTCGCAGACATAACTTGTCAGCGCGGCAATTTTGCTCGTATAATCACGCTCTTTTTAATTTCAATTGGTTAGGCACTCACGATGGTTATTATTCGTCTTGCCCGCGGCGGCGCCAAAAACCGTCCCTTTTATAACGTAGTGGTAGCGGATTCGCGCAATCGTCGCGATGGGCGCTTTATCGAACGCGTCGGTTTCTATAATCCGGTAGCCAAAGATGGTACCGAAGGCCTGCGCCTGAGTCTGGATCGCGTGACGCATTGGCAGTCGCAGGGCGCGCAAGTGTCAGAAGCGGTTGCCAAGCTGGTCAAACGTGAAAGCGCCAAAGTCGCTGGATAATCTGGTGGTGATGGGGCGCATTGCAGCGCCCTACGGTATCAAGGGCTGGGTTAAAATCCTGACTTTCAGCGAATCGGCAGACACTCTCGCAGATTACCCGGAATGGCAGATTGGCCGTGCAGGCGACTGGCGTACTGTGCGTATCTTAAATGCACACATGCACACCAACATCCTGATTGCCGAACTGGAAAACATCACTGATCGGGATGCCGCTTTAGCATTAAAAGGCAGCGAAATCGCCGTACCTCGCGAAACGCTGCCTCCTGCACCTGAAAACGAATACTACTGGTCGGATTTAATTGGCCTGGATGTCATCAACACACAGGGCATCCTATTCGGCAAGATCAAGGAATTGCTGGAATCAGGCGCGCATGATGTGCTGGTAATAGACGGTGAGCGCGAGCGATTGATTCCATTTGTCGGCCAGATTGTAAAAAAGGTCGACCTCACCGCTAGGACGCTGGAAGTAGATTGGGAAGCCGACTACTGATGGCACTGCAGATTGATGTAGTGACACTATTTCCGCCAATGTTTGCGGCACTGAGCGAACATGGCATCAGCAGTCGGGCTTTTGCCCGCGGACAGGCCAGTTTGCATCTGTGGAATCCACGTGATTTCACTGAGAACAATTACCGTACTGTGGATGACCGCCCTTATGGGGGCGGCCCAGGCATGGTGATGCTGGCGGAACCGCTTGCAGCGGCACTTGATGCTGCTGAAGGACGCCAGCGTGAAGCTGGCGTAACAACGCCCAAAGTGATGTATTTGTCGCCCCAGGGACGCACACTGAATCATGCGCTGGTGATGGAATTGGCGGCACGTCCCGGCTTGATTTTACTGGCTGGACGTTATGAAGGCATTGATCAACGATTATTGGATAGCCGAGTGGGCGAATCGGTTTCCATAGGCGACTATGTGCTATCTGGTGGTGAATTGGCTGCCATGGTCGTAATTGATAGCGTAGTACGGCAACTGCCGGGTGTATTGGGTGACGCGGAATCTGCTATACAGGACTCGTTTGTCAATGGTCTGCTGGACTGTCCGCACTATACCCGCCCCGAAATATATCGGGATATGCCGGTGCCGGGAGTACTGATGGGCGGCAATCACGCCCATATTACACGCTGGCGCCTGAAGCAGGCGTTAGGAGCAACCTGGCAGCTACGCCCGGATTTACTGAAAAAACGGGGTATGAGCCCCACCGAAATTTCTCTGCTTGAAGAATTCAGGCAGGAAACGCAAGCAACTGGTAATAGTCCGCAATAAGAAACCCGTGTGTCAGGCGGCGGCCTGCTCCACCCGGATGAGCCCAAGGCTCAAACTTTTTTGACTAGGAGAAACGCAATGAACCTGATCCAACAACTGGAACAAGAAGAAATCGCCCGTCTGGGCAAAACCATTCCTGATTTCGCACCCGGCGATACCGTCGTTGTGCAAGTCAAAGTGAAGGAAGGTACGCGCGAGCGTTTGCAGGCTTACGAAGGTATTGTCATAGCCAAACGTAACCGCGGCCTCAATTCTTCCTTCATCGTGCGCAAAATTTCCGCAGGTGAAGGTGTGGAGCGTACTTTCCAGACCTACTCGCCACTGGTTGCGGCGATTGAAGTCAAGCGTCGCGGCGATGTACGTCGTGCCAAACTGTACTACCTGCGCGAGCGTTCCGGCAAATCCGCACGCATCAAGGAAAAGCTGCCGACCAGCAAGCGCAAGGCTCAAGCCGCCGCTTAACCCACTGGCTCCGTTGCTGCAAAAAAATGGCGAGCCGCATGGCTTGCCATTTTTTATTTGTAACGTGCGATTTGACGCTAAAATTCGACTATGAAAAGTCGCAATGCAGTTAAAGCCCAATATGAGGCGGTACTCGCCGCCCCTTTCGGCTGTATTGGCATCCTGCTTACCGATGATAAAGACAAACTTCACGGCATTGATTTACTCCCTGAGGACCACACGGTGCAGGCAGCCACCTCGTTATTGGCACGCCGTGTCGCTCATGCATTGAATCATTATTTTGACGACCCCAAAAACAATTTTGATTTGCCGCTTGCGATTTTCGGCACGCCGTATCAAACCAAAGTATGGCATGCACTGACTGCGATACCACTTGGTCAAACCACTACCTACGGCCAACTTGCGCGTTTATTGGGCTCGAGTCCGCGCGCCGTAGGCCAGGCATGTGGCGCCAACCCTCTGCCCATTATCATCCCTTGCCACCGAGTGGTGGCAACAAATGGACGCGGTGGTTTCATG
>JBDSHM010000437.1:0-2502 GCA_039918495.1 Sulfuriferula sp.
TCAGATGCTCGCGCATGCTGTTCATGACCGACAGCAGGCTTGTGTTGTCGCCGTGCGCGACGGTGATTTCACGTGAAAAATCGCCTTCGGAAATCGCCCGCGCTACTTCGACTGCATAGGCAGGTTCACCACCCAGCTGTTTCATGATGTGACGGATTAGCCAGAAGACAATAGTCGACGCGGCAACCACAGCTAACGCCAGCAATACCAGCGTAATCGTCAGCATGCGCTGGCTATAGGCAATCATTTCGGCTTTGGTCACATCGACTGCGGCACGCTTGGCCTTGGTAAAATCCATCAGGCGTAAGCGGATACCACGCCAGACGGGTGTTTCTTCCTGGCTGATGGCAGCAATGGCTGCGGCTTGATTCGTGTGTGCAAGGGAAGCGATCTTGGCATGAATGGGGAGTTGCTGATCTCGCAACGCCACCACTTCGTTAAGAACCTTAAGGTCTGCGGGACTATCAGCGGCCAGTACCAAAGCTTCCTGGCTAATTCTCTTGAATTCGTTTGATGATTGTTCAAGCGCCTTAGCAATATTGGGATTGTTTGGGTCCATCACCAAATTACGGATAGCCTGGCCCATTTGCAAGCCTTGCGCATAGAGACCGCTCGCTGCCTGAGCGAGTGCCAAATCCTGTTGGATAAAACCCTCAAACCGACTTCTGTTAGTTTGCATGCCGGTCAGCGCGACGCTAATTGCGACGGTAAAAAGGAGGAATACGCCTCCCATACTTAATATGATCTTGGTTTTTAATTTCATATTCACTTTTCAAATTCCTTCAATCTAAAATCAATCCATTCTGACCGGGATTGATACTTCATATAGCGGACCTGCCATTGATCTTGTTGTCTTGTTTACAGTCAGGGTTTACTTTTTTATCGACACTTCCGAGATGGAACTTGAGTGTCAAACGAGAATATTGTGGTATCCGTTCAGGTCGGAACAAACCCGGCAGGTAGGCCTGCTTCATCCATCCGCATCTCAATGCGCGAACAAATAATTTGCAGGTTAAAGCGATGCAAAAAATGAGGTAACAGGGCGCTGTGTGACTGTTTATCTGCGCCCTGTTCCTTGAGGAAAGTATCAGGATGTAGCGAGGGTAACGGGTTAGAATTCTTCCCAGTCCCCGCCACTCCCACCTGCTACCATTTTTTTGGGTTTGATTGTACTGACGGGCCGTGCGTTGGACTTCACCTGATCGTGCAATACGGGAATATCCATTGGCTGGTCATAGGATTCCTGACGATTCGCACTCAATCTGAAAATACTGACCGCCTGAGCGAGTTTGGCGGCTTGATCCTGCAGACTCTCGGCTGCGGCAGCGGCCTGTTCCACCAGCGCGGCATTCTGTTGCGTTGCCTCGTCCATTTGCCCAACCGCCTGATTAACCTGCTCAATACCTGAGCTCTGTTCCTGGCTGGCTGTCGCAATACCGCTGATGATGTCAACAACCAATTCAACGGAAGTCACGATATCATCCATCGCTTCACCTGCTTCATCCACCAGCTTGCTACCGACATCGACCTGTTCCACCGAATCACTGATCAGTGTCTTGATTTCCTTGGCCGCACCGGCGCTACGCTGGGCGAGGTTTCTGACTTCCGCCGCGACGACTGCAAAACCGCGTCCCTGCTCGCCTGCCCGTGCCGCCTCAACCGCTGCGTTCAAGGCCAAAATATTGGTCTGGAAAGCAATGCCGTCGATCACGCCGATGATATCGGCGATCTTGCGTGAACTGGACTTGATGGAAGCCATGGTCGTGACCACCTTTCCAACAAGTTGGCCACCGCTGACGGCCATTTCAGCTGTCGAACCAACCAACTGGTTGGCATGACGCGCATGCTCCGCATTCTGTTTCACTGTGCTGGTGAGTTCTTCCATTGAACTGGCTGTCTCTTCCAGGGAACTCGCCTGTGATTCGGTACGGCCGGACAAATCGGCATTGCCGGAAGCAATCTGGCGCGAGGCGACGGCGATCGTTTCAGTGCCATTACGTACCTGGCCAACGATATGCACCAGACTATCATTCATTTCTTTCATGGCCTGCATCAACTGACCCGTCTCATCGTTGGAGTGGACTTCGATGGTCTGGGTTAAATCACCGGCCGCCACACTTTTAGCAACCCGGATTGCCTCATTCAATGGTCCTGAAATTGCGCGGATCAGCCAGATACCAATGAATCCGGCCAGTAGCACACCGCCTAGAATTGCGGCAATTGCAATATTGCGCACCGTGGCATACATGTGCTGTGTAGTTTCAAATTCCTGCCTGGCTTCATCCATCTGGTACTGGATCAGCGCATCGATATTCTTGCGTACATCCTTATAACCCTCTTTCATCGGGCCTTGAACAATCTCGCCAGCCTGTTGGATATCGGCAGCGCGCAAAGCCGCCATTGCCGGGCGCAATCCACCACGGCCATATTTTATGCGGCTGGCAATAAAGATATCGGCAAGGGCTTTCTCTTGCGGACTCAGTTTGGTCTTCATGTATCCCT
>JBDSHM010000438.1:0-4264 GCA_039918495.1 Sulfuriferula sp.
CCCGGGCAGATCTTGGTGCCGTCGATGATCTTCGATTTTTCCACCGCGCCGACCGCAAAACCGGCCAGGTCGTATTCACCGGCCGGATACATGCCCGGCATTTCCGCGGTCTCGCCGCCGATCAATGCGCAACCGGCCTGCTCGCAGCCCTGCGCGATGCCCTTGATGACTTGTTCTGCCACGTCCACATCGAGCTTGCCGCAGGCAAAGTAATCAAGGAAAAACAGCGGTTCGGCGCCCTGCACCAGGATGTCGTTGACGCTCATGCCGACCAGATCAATGCCCACGGTGTCGTGTTTGTTGAGCATGAAGGCGAGCTTGAGCTTGGTGCCCACGCCGTCGGTACCGGACACCAGCACCGGGTTGGTGTATTTGGCAGGCAGTCCCATCAGCGCACCGAAACCACCGATGCCGCCCAGCACTTCCGGGCGCATGGTGCGCTTTGCCCAGGGCTTGATGCGGTCTATCAGTGCATCGCCAGCGTCGATGTCCACACCAGCGTCGCGATAGGAAAGGGTAGGTTTGTTGGGAGAAGTCACGGCAGGCTCGCGTTTTAATTGGAAAATTCGTGCTATTTTACCGCAAATGAACACCACCCAACCGAACCGCGATTATGTCTGGATACTTGCCGCCGTATTTGTCACTGGCGGCCTGCTGTATCTGCTCTCTCCCATTCTTACGCCATTTCTGCTGGCGGCGATTCTGGCCTACATCTGCCATCCGCTGGCGGATCGGCTGGAGCGCAAACTGCCACGCGGGGTGGCGGCAGGCATTGTCATCATCGTGCTGGGGCTGGTGTTTTTCCTGTTGGTATTGATTCTGGTGCCGATGATCCAAACCGAGACCAGCCATTTCATCGCCAGTCTGCCGAGATATGTGGACTGGGTGCAAAACAATGCCGCGCCCTGGTTGCAGGATCATCTGGGCGTTACTTTGCCGGATGCCGTCGGGCTCAAACAGTTGCTGGCCAACCATCTGCAAGGCGCAGGCAATGCGGCGGGCAGCGCAGCCGTATTGCTGAAAACCGGCACCTTGAGTCTCGTCAGTTTTATCGCCAATCTGGTACTGGTCCCGGTGGTGTTCTTTTATCTGTTGCGCGACTGGGACGCGATGGTGAGCTGGGTAGCTGGGCTGGTGCCGCACCGCTGGCGCGCTGAAGTGGACAATCTGGCCACCGAGATCGATGCGGTGCTGTCGGAATTTTTGCGCGGCCAGCTATCGGTCATGTTCATCATGGCGATTTTCTATACCACCGGGCTGTGGATCGTAGGTCTGAATTACGCTCTGCCTATCGGCATACTGGCTGGGCTACTGGTGTTCGTGCCGTACATGGGCGCAATCTCGGGCATGGCGCTGGCCACCCTGGCCGGCCTGGTGCAGTTTTCAAGCCTGTCGGGCATGGTCCCGGTTTGGGTGGTATTCGGCATCGGTCAGTTACTGGAAGGGTATGTGGTGGTGCCACGTCTGGTCGGCGAACGCATCGGTCTGCACCCGGTCATGGTGATTTTTGCTTTGCTGGCGTTCGGCGAGGTGTTCGGATTCTTCGGGGTACTGCTGGCACTGCCCATCTCCGCCATGTTACTTGTAGCACTGCGCCATATCCGCAGCGCTTATCAGGACAGCAGCCTGTATCGTGACTGAACGGTATAATGCGACTTTTGCCCTGACCGCTATCACCATGACCACGCCGCTGCTCGAATCAGCCATTCCCTCCCTGCAACTGCTGTCCCGCGGCAAAGTACGCGATGTGTATGCGGTGGATGATCAACGCCTGCTGATCGTTGCCAGCGACCGCCTGTCCGCCTTTGACGTCGTACTGCCTACACCGATTCCTGGCAAGGGCGCGGTATTGACGGAAATTTCGAATTTCTGGTTCGGCAAACTGGGGCACATCATCCCCAACCATCTGACGGGCGACCAGCCTGAATCGGTCGTCGCGGAAAACGAGCGCAATCAGGTGACGGGCCGCGCCATGGTCGTGAAACGCCTGCAACCGTTACCGGTGGAAGCCATCGTGCGCGGTTATCTCGTCGGTTCGGGCTGGAAGGAATATCAGAACCACGGCAGCGTATGCGGTATTGTGCTGCCCGCCGGGCTGCCCCAGGCGGGCAAGCTGCCGCAGCCGATTTTCACCCCCTCCACCAAGGCGGCGGTGGGTGCGCACGACGAGAACATTGATTTCGCCCGCGCCGAACAACTGCTGGGGGCCGCCATTGCGGCCCAGGTGCGTGACGCCAGCATTGCCCTGTATACCCAGGCTGCGGAGTATGCGCTGACTCGCGGCATCATCATTGCCGATACCAAGTTCGAGTTTGGTCTGGATGCGGCCGACACGTTGTATCTGATTGATGAAGTGCTGACGCCGGATTCCTCGCGATTCTGGCCCGCTGACCAATACCGGCCCGGTAGCAACCCGCCCAGCTACGACAAGCAGTTCGTGCGTGACTGGCTGGAGGCTTCCGGCTGGAACAAGCAGGCGCCTGCGCCGCAATTACCGATAGAAGTGGCCGCGAAAACCGGCGAAAAATACCGCGAAGCCGTCGCTCGACTGACTACTTGAACTGCTTGTTCAGGTAGGTCGTCACGATATCCACCAGCTGGGTATCCATATCGGTAAAAAAATGGTCGGCATGCGCCACCTGTATCTGTTCTGAACCCGGTTTGCCCTGCAACGTGGCTTTGCGTGCCGCCGCATTGCTCAACACCTCCGGCAGGTCGTTCTGACCATACAAGTCCAGCACCGGCATATGCACCTTGCGGTAATCCGCGCTGATCGGTATGCCGATCGCCACCCATGCCTTGATCGCCGGATCAGGCTTGGCAGACAGGTATTCGTAGCTCATGCGCGAACCCATGCTGTGCGAAACGAAACCGATTTTGCTATAGCCCTTGGCCTTGAGAAAATCCACCGCCAGCTTCAAGCGCTGTACCGCTTCCGGAAGCGTAGCTGTATAAGCCGCTGCTTTGGCGGTATTGTCCAGCACAGGCATCTGCACCGACAGCGTGGTGTAGCCGCGGTCCGGCAACTGGCTGCGCAATACGCCGATCAGGCCCCAGTCGGGATGGATGCCCATCCCATGCACGATCACCAGCGCCACTTTGGCATCTTTGACAGGCGTATAGAGCGTCAAAAATTTATGACCATTGGGCTGCTCCAGATACACGGGCTCGCCCACCACGATGCCGGGAAGGATTTCGTCAGCCCATTTTTTCTCGCGTGCATAATCCGCTGCAAACACACTTCCCGCCATCGCTAACAAAACCAACATCCACAGTGCGCGCATACCGTTCCCCTTTGTTTGTTATGTCAAACCCAAGAACATCTTGATACCCAGACTATAGAGCAATATCGCGAAGATTTTTTTCAGTATCGCCACCGGCAATTTATGCGCAAGTCGCGCCCCCGGCGGCGCGGTAAAAATGCTCGCCACCCGCACCGGCACGATCAGCAAACCGCCGCCTACGCCCAGCAGGCCCGCCGCAAATCCCGACCCCACACCCAATGCAAGATAGTGCGGGAGAAAGGGTGTCATGCCAGCAACCTATATCTGCGCTTTCAGGCGCATGGCTTCTTCGTTGAATGCGCCGTCGATCTTGTGCACAACGTCTTCCACCATGCGAAAACCTTCCACCGGGGCGTCGTCTTTCATGTAGAACAGCCGGATCGGCCCCAGCGTCTTGATGGCCTGGGCGCGTTCGATCATCTCCGCAGGCGAGGCCAACCCGCTGTTCAGATACATGTCGGCGATGACCTTCCCTGCTACCGGATTTTTGTGCGAACCGTTGCGCGCCGCTTGCAGGGTGGTTTCGGCATCGCCATCCATGATGTCGTATTTGGAATGGCTGCCTACGTAAGTCAAAAGTTCGATAAATGTCATATCCAGCTCCTTAATGTTGCATGATAAGTCCGTCGCGCAGGCTTGCGCCGCAAGTCTTCTCCACGCGCTCGATGTAGTACATCAAATCCAGCGGCATGGTCACGCCATCCAGTAATTGTAGCGGAAACAGATCGCACGCCAGCAGCAGGTCGCAGGCAGTCAGCACCCCACCGGCATAAAAACGCTGCCGATCCAGATAGCGGGCCAGCTCGGCCAGCCGGGATTGCGCGGCGAACTGGCTGAAGCCATCGTAGCGATCATTGGACAAGGCTTCCACGCTCATGTTGTAGCGGTGCTCGATTTGCGCTTTATAGGCTGCCTGTATCGCCGGGTCGGCGCCGATATCGGCAAATGCGGGCGCCACTGGCGCATACAGCCTATCCAGC
>JBDSHM010000439.1:0-8898 GCA_039918495.1 Sulfuriferula sp.
TTTTTGGCTACAGGTTTAGCGGCAGTCTTTTTCGCTGCGGGCTTTGCCACAACTTTTTTGGCTGCTGGTTTAGCGGCAGTCTTTTTCGCTGCGGGCTTTGCCACAACTTTTTTGGCTGCTGGTTTAGCAGCCGCCTTCGCAGGAACCGCCTTTTTAGTTGCGGGCTTGGTATTACTTTTTGCCGTTGTTGCCATCACTATTTCTCCTCTAAAAGTTAAACAACTGAGTTGCCACTTCGTGCAGAGTTTGCAAATGCACTTCCAAGACGTTGGGCATCTACGACTTATCCTGCTTTCAACTCCTGAAAAAAACATTGCAAAGGGTTGACGATCGCGCTTCTCCGCTTGGTGCCGCTAATTCTAGAACAGTTTTTTTTTAAATGCGCAATATAGAGAGCAAATATTGAAAATATTTTTTATAAATATTGTGTCGAATCAAAACAATATCGGCTCGCTACAATTAGGGTAGGGTGTGTTCGAGGGAGAATAATTCTGTAATTTTTTCGCGTTCGCGGATCAGAAAGATTTCCTGTCCTTTGACCATGACTTCCGCAGCTCGAACACGTGAATTGTAGTTGGAGCTCATTGACATGCCGTAGGCACCAGCAGAGAGAATGGCAAGTAGATCACCCTGATGCAGACCGAGAAGGCGTTCATGGCCGAGAAAGTCACCGCTCTCGCAAACGGGGCCAACAATTTCGTAAATCGCTTTGCTGTCATCCCGAGGCACAACTGGAACGATGTCATGATATGCGTCGTAAAGCGCAGGGCGCATCAGGTCGTTCATTGCCGCGTCGACGATGGCAAAGTTTTTTTCAGCGCCATGCTTGAGATACTCGACGCGGGTCAGTAACAAACCGGCATTGCCGACCAATGCGCGTCCCGGTTCCAGCAGGATGGTCTGCGCGCGACCTTGCAGCTTGGCGAGGAGAGTGTCGATGTAGTCTGCAATCAGCGGGGGGGTTTCATCCTGATAACGAATGCCGAGACCACCACCCAGATCGAGATGCTCCAGCACAATGCCTTCCGCTTCCAAGGCATCTACCAGCGTGAGTACGCGATCAAGCGCATCCGCAAACGGGCGTGTCTCGGTGAGTTGTGATCCAATGTGGCAATCAATACCTTTAATTTGTAAATTCGCCAATGACGCAGCCAGACGATACAGGCGCAGGGCGTCTACGTGGGCAACGCCAAATTTGTTGCCTTTAAGGCCGGTGGAAATATAGGGATGAGTATTGGCGTCCACATCCGGATTGACGCGTAAACTGATCGGTGCAATCTTGTTCATGGTGCCAGCGACCTCATTCAGGCGCAGCAACTCGGCTTCGGATTCCACGTTGAAGCACAAAATTCCGCAGTCCAGCGCCAGACGCATTTCATCTGCTGTTTTGCCTACCCCGGAAAATACCACCTTGCCGGGATCGCCGCCGGCCGCCAGGACGCGTTGCAATTCTCCACCGGAAACAATATCGAATCCTGCGCCAAGGCGGGCCAACAGATTCAGAATGGCGAGATTGGAATTGGCTTTCATCGCATAACAGATCAGGTGGTTACGACCCTGAAGTGCTTGGTCAAAATCCCGAAACGCTTGCGTCAATGCAGCATGGGAGTATACATAGCAAGGCGTGGAGTAGGTATCGGCGATGGCGACCAGATCAGCAGATTCAAGATGAAGATGATTGTGTTGCAGCGATAGAGGATTCATTTAGCGGCAGGTTGCGCAGTGGGGGGATTTTGGGGAAGATATAAAGCGCCCTTTGTGCCGCACGCCGACAGCATCAGCAGCAGCAAGCAGGCTGCACAATAGGATAGAGTGCGATGGCGCATGGGAACCTTTCAGAGTGGGCGGGAACGCCTGTACATTTATTTACACAGCGTATTTTACCATGACAGAAACCGAATACCGCCAACTGGCCGATACAGCTTTTACTCATATTGAGTCGGTACTGGAGCATGCCGATAACGATCTTGATTACGAGTTGGCTGCCGGTGAGGTGCTGGAAATCGAATTTGATAACGGTAGCAAGATCATTATCAATCGCCAGACCCCAAATCAGGAAATTTGGGTCGCCGCCAAATCGGGCGGGTTTCATTACCGGTGGCTGGATAATGCCTGGCGTAATACCCGTGATGGCAGTGAGCTGATGCAGACATTATCCAGCCTGATCGCACAGCAGGGCGGCGGCGAGATTCATTTTGATTGATTTGTAAAAGTAGTATGGCGGCGATACTATCCTGCCATGGACAAAAGCGCAGCACAGTTTTTTGATCTGCTTGATCGCTTGGGCAACCTGGTGCGCGTTAATCTGCGCGCAACGGGTAACCGTTATGGTTTGCAACCCGTGCATTTACAGGCGCTGATTTATCTCTCTATCGCCAATCGGTACAGCAACACTCCACAGGCGCTGACCGAATACCTTGGCCTTACCAAAGGCACCGTGTCGCAGAGTCTGCTGTTATTACATCGGCGCGGGTTGATAGAACGTCAAGCAGATCTCGGTGACAAACGATTGGTGCGGCTTATGCTCACCGAATCCGGCGCACAACTATTAAAAGAAATTCAGTTCGTGCCAGAGTGGGCACAAGTCATTACTCGCATCGCGCCTCAGCGTAATAAGATTGCCCTCGCCGTACTTAAGGAATTATTCCTTGCTCTTCAGCTTGGTGCAGGCAATCGAAGTTTTGGCGTATGTAATACCTGTCAGTACAATTTACACGAAGGCCCACGTAGTTACCGCTGCGGACTCACTGAAGAAAAATTGAGTTTGCCCGATACGCGGATGATTTGTCGTGAACATCAATCCAGACAAAAGTTGCGACGCCGCGAGTAGTGCTCCAGCAGCGGGGATTGTCCAGCTTGGATGGATGTTTCACCACCATTTTATGACGACGCGCTTTGAATAAAATCCTGGCGAATATCAGTTTGCTCGGTGTTCATGAGTCACCCCTCCTTACGCTAGGCAGTGTTGCGTAAAAAATTCAAGTGCCCAGCTTGATAATCATCATCATTTTCCCGGTTAATTCAAAGTCACTTAATTACATGCATGTGCCGGCGTATTTGGGCGTTTCCACGATATCTCTACAGGGATAGCTGTCTGCGTTGCTATTTAGTGACACCTTGTATCTTTAATATCTCATTGTTTTATCTGGAAAATATTTTATTCCGTTAGCGGTCATTGTCTCTAGCGGGAGACAAATTGCAGCATCTCCATTCCCTGATTCAAGTCTGATGCTGAACAAACCCATTGTTTATTAATGATATTTAGGACTGGTTCGTATTTTGCTAATGCTAACAAAGTGCGGATGCATTCCATGAGCGAATAGGATCGTCCCGCCAACAAACGCTCGCGTTTAGACATATCAAAACATAGAGGGAAAGAGAATGGCGAATAAAAATGCACAATTTTTACCCGGCCTTTTAAACAAAAAGCATGTTGATGGGACATTAGAGGGGTGCTCATATAACGCCGTGCAAAAGGAAAATAAACGGCGTGGCAAGGTTATTGAGATGAAGCATAAAGATGAATTATCTGCATCTCCAGACAGTGGGAGGCATATGGAACGGGCAGTGTTGCTTTTGGATGCGCGTGGCCATATTAAATATGGCAGTCCAGCTGCGCTCAACTACTTTGGTGTGAGTTTGCAGGTGATGAGCGGCAAATCCGTGACCAGCATATTGCCGGAATTCCCTCCCGGACCATTCGCGCCGGGCGATAGCCTGGCATATCTCTCATCCGGGTTTTGGAACCGGGACGGAAAGTGGCGGCCCTGCAGTGGGAACGATAGTAAAGGCAGGAAATTTCAACTGGAAATGACCTCTATGGAGCTGGAACTGGAAGGCCGTAACTTCCTTCTCCTTGAATTGCGCAGGCCGCAAACCGAGGCGGATGAGCAGGAAAAGCTGTGTCATATCCAGGAAGTCTCCGAGCTCAGTGCTGACGCGGTCGTGATCACGGATATTGAGGGCGTAATCGTATATGTGAATACAGCATTCGAGGCGTTGACAGGTTACCGGAAAGAGGAGGTGATAGGACGAACCCATGCCATCGTGAAAACAGGGATGCACGACGAGAAATTTTACGCACACATGTGGGAGGTTTTGCAGACTAATACGGTTTTTCGCGGCCAGTTTATTAATCGGCATAAAAATGGCACGCATTTCCATGAGGACAAGATTATTCGTCCATTGCAGGATTCCCATGGAAAAACGACCCATTTCATCGCAAGTGGCCGGGATGTGAGTGAGCTTGTAAAAGTCATGCAGCGGCTGGAGCACTTCGCCAACTATGACAGTTTGACCGGTTTACCGAATCGTAATTTATTCATGGACAGATTACAGCAAGCGCAGGCGCATGCATTCCGGAGTGGTGAAAGTTTTGCCCTGATGCTATTGGATGTCGATCAATTCAAGGCGTTCAATGATTCTTTTGGTCATGCAGTGGGTGATGTTGTTTTGCAAACAGCCGCATTGCGGATCAAGCAATGCTTGCGTAATGAAGATACCGTTGCCCGGTTAGGTGGGGATGAATTTTGCCTGCTATTGGAAAAAACCGCCTTGCGACGGGATGTCAAAAAAGTGCTTGAGAAAATCAGCGTGATATTACGGGAGCCGTTCGCGGTGGATGGTCACAACATAACTATGCAGGCCAGTATAGGTGTGGCGTTTTATCCAGAACATGGCGAGGACGGCCATGCTTTACTTAAACAGGCTGATGATGCCATGTATCGAGTCAAGGCAAAGGGAGGTAATGGTTATTTGTTCGTTGATAAAAAAGAAACGCGACGCCGTGCAGGCAATGACGGGTTTTTTGCGGGTGGGTAGAGTCGGATTTCCCAAGTACAAACAAATAGCCCTTGGAGTTAATTAACCCACCCTTTCAATCTTGATTTGAAATTCAAGTCAAACATAAATACCGGGAGATTCAAAATGACAGAAATTCTTGATCCACGCCAGAATTATCTTCTTGCCGCAATGCATCCGGAAGAGTTTGATCATATTGCGCCACACCTTGAGCTGGTCTCCATGCCCTACACAGAAATTTTGTACGATTGTAATGAGGAATTGCAGTATGCCTACTTTCCCACCAGTGCCACGGCTTCGCTGCTGTGCGGGTTGGAAGATGGGGTATCGGTGGAAGTTGCCGTGGTTGGTAATGAAGGTGTGTTGGATGTTTCGACGTATATGGGAAATAATTCGGCGCTCACCATGGCCACAATCCAGACTGCGGGTGAAGGTTATCGCCTTCCTGCAAAAATTCTGAAACGGGAATTTGAGCAAGGTGGATCATTGCAGCATTTGCTCATGCGTTACACGCGTACTTTGATCATCCAGATGGCTCAGACGACTGCCTGCAACCGCCGCCATTCGGTCGAGCAGCAATTGTGCCGTTGGTTGCTGCAGAATTTTGATCGGGTGCATTCCAGTAGCCTGGCCATGACCCAGGAATTAATTTCCAATATGCTGGGGGTACGGCGCGAAAGCATCACTGAAGCTGCGCGGAAGTTGCAGATGGACGGCCTGATCAGTTATTGCCGCGGACACATTAAAGTGCTGGATAGAGCGGGGCTGGAAACGCATGTGTGTGAGTGCTACGACGTGGTGAAAAAGGAGTCCGAGCGGTTTTTCTCCGACCTGAAGATAGCGCACTATGCCGGAGAAGAAGCCCACTGCATTCAGTAACCGCGCGTCGTTTTGGGAGCGCAATTTGCCGGTGCCGATTCAGGTGGTGGGACGGGTATGCATAAGCTGGCGCACCTGATCTACGCAGGAGTAGAGTCAGGCAAGTCTTTTGAGGCTTCGTTGCAAGTCAGGGCTGCAATTCAAGACCGTAATGTGGCTCCGGCGACGAGAAGCTAATGGCTGGCTTAATGTACGGTAATGCTTTCCAATTTTTTCATGAGTTGGTCGTGTCCGTTCACATCGAGCTTGTCGTATATCTTGCGCACATAGTCTGTCGCCGTATGCTTGCTCACGTGCATACGCTGCGCAATCATGCTGTGGGAATGCCCATAAGAGAGCAACAGACACACTTCTCTTTGCCGGGCGGTCATCGGGAGTGTGCTCATATTACGCAGCAGCTTAAGGGGCAGCGGTTCGTGGCGCTCGATCACGACGGCAATCGAGCCGTTGGCCTCACCGTGGGTACCTAACGGATAGGCGCGAAATACAAATTCACCCCCGGCATGCTGTTGCCGCAGCATGGGCACCGGTTGGAGTCGGCCGCGCAAGATGCCGCGCAAATTGGCGGACAAGCGCTGAAGCGCCGGGGAATCGAGGCTCGGCGCGTCGCGCATTTTTCGCCCAGGGTGCGAGGCCAACAACAGGCGCTTGCCTTCATGGCAGAATTGCACGATCTGGTCGTGGCTGTCGATGATGACCGTGCCCGACTCGCCGCTCGGCGTCAATTCGCCGCGCAGATCGCGCGTGCCGCGCAGGCCGTGCGCAATGTAGGGAATCAGGCTGCGCAAGCTCATCTCATCCGCATCGCTAAACGGCTTTTCGCCGGGTGCGCGATTGAGGACCACGGATCCCAGGCCACGGCCATGCTCCAAAATTGTGGCTTCGAGACCGTAACGTACGCCGTTCGGGCGCAATAATTCATTGAAGAGTTCGCTCGACACGAAGTCCGGGCCTAATCGTTCCGAGTTGCCCCATCCCCGACCGATACGCATCGCCTCGGAAAACCCGATTTTATAAACTTGCACTTCCTTGGAATTGTAGAATTCCTTGAAATAAAGCGACTGCACCGAATACAGCGCGCTATCTTCACAATACACATTGCTTATCTGATGGTGCTCATCCGCCCAAAGGAACATGTTGGACGCGGACGGAATAAACGCATGCAGCGCGTGCAGCAGTTCCGGCATGATGATTTGTCCGCCCAGACCCAGGCAACAAAGCTGGCGTATATAGGCAACTACAGGCTTCTTCACCGTTTTTCCTCTGTCAAGCTCGCCAATTCTTATGCAATTAGGCCTTGCGGCTTAGCCAAATGGCCTATGCGACTGCCCCCTCACGAGGGGGCTAACTAAATGGGGCAGTTACTTATATTTGCATCAGGCAGCCATGCCGACTACCAGCGTAGCACGGTGAAATCCGTTACCTCGCTACCTTGGACTTTTATTGTTATGTATTCATTACGACACGATCCGGGTTACAGATATTTACCGGGCAACGTGTCTACCCGATTATAGGAGAAGCGCCATGAAACGCAATTTAGGAAAATACAGCACCTTAATGCTGCTTGCTTTGACTATTGCTCCCCTGTCAGGAATCGCCAGTGAGGATTGTCGTCTGGACGATGGCACGTCCAAAGAGGGCGTCAATGGGCCTGCCGAGTTACTTCCGCCGTGCTCTGAACAAACCGAGGCGCCACGGGATACCCCAGCTTCCCGGGCGAATGAAACCAACCAGGATCCGCTTGCACAAAAGATAAGCACTGTTCCGTCGCAGGACACATTCCGGGATAAGCCCCGGTGAAGCAGCAAAATACACAGATTTCCGGGCGCAGAGCGCAAGCCCCAAAACCTGAATTACCCACAGCGATCACGGAGGCAGGTAATCTTCCTGCCAGCCCATATGCGCTGAGATCTTTGTGACAAAAGGTTTTTAAGCCGTCAGCATCAAGCGCCCCCGCGCAATCGCAGCACGCACCTGCGCCGGTGCGGTGCCGCCGATATGGTCGCGGCTGTTCATCGAGCCTTCCAGCGACAGCATGGCGTAAATATCCGCTTCGATCAAAGGCGAGAATTGTTGCAAATCTGTCAGCGATAAATCAACCAGATCGCAATTCTTTGCTTCCGCATGGCGTACTGCCAGCGCCACTGCTTCATGTGCGTCACGAAACGGCAGGCCTTTTTTTACCAGATAGTCGGCAAGATCGGTGGCAGTGGCAAATCCCTGGAGTGCGGCAGCCCGCATCGCTTCCGGCTTGACGCGGATTCCGGGCAACATTTCGGCAACGATAGCCAAGGTATCGATCAGCGTATCGACCGTGTCGAACAGCGGCTCCTTGTCTTCCTGGTTATCCTTGTTGTAAGCCAGCGGCTGGCCCTTCATCAAAGTAAGCAAGGCTACCAGGTGGCCGTTGACGCGCCCGGTTTTGCCGCGGATCAATTCCGGGACGTCCGGGTTTTTTTTCTGCGGCATGATGGAAGAGCCGGTGCAAAAACGGTCAGCCAGGTCAATAAAGCCGAAGCGCGGACTCATCCAGAGGATCAATTCCTCGGACAGGCGCGACAAGTGCGTCATGATCAGGCTGGCGCAAGCGGTGAATTCAATGGCGAAGTCGCGATCAGAAACGGCGTCCAGCGAATTCTCGCAGAGGCCATCAAAGCCCAGATCACGCGCAACCATTGCGCGATCAATCGGGTAACTGGTGCCAGCCAGCGCAGCAGCGCCGAGCGGCAGGCGATTGACACGTTTGCGACAATCGATGAGGCGCTCTGTATCCCGTTTCAGCATTTCAAAATAGGCCATGAGATGGTGGCCGAATGACACCGGCTGGGCGACCTGCAGATGGGTGAAGCCGGGCATCACTACGTCGGCATTGGTTTCGGCGACATCGAGCAGCGCGCCTTGCGCCTGACGCAGCAGGCCGAGCAGGCCATCAATATTGTGGCGCAGATAAAGACGGATGTCAGTCGCCACCTGATCGTTACGTGAACGGCCGGTATGCAAGCGTTTGCCGGCATCGCCAACTTTTCCGGTGAGCGCCTTCTCGATGTTGAGGTGAACGTCTTCCAGATCCAGCGACCACTCAAACTGTCCAGCGTGAATTTCTGCAAGAATTTCATTCAGACCGCGCTGAATGGCAGCCAAATCATTATCTCCAATGATGTGCTGATGAGCGAGCATGGCAGCATGCGCCAGCGATCCCTGAATATCGAACTCGGCAAG
>JBDSHM010000440.1:0-1921 GCA_039918495.1 Sulfuriferula sp.
GAACAAGGCCCCCCACACCAATATGCCCCCCATCAGGCCCAGTATCAAAGGCTTGCGCAGGACCGGCTGACGCCAGCCGCGCCAGATGGCGACCAGCAACGCGGCAACTGCCCCGGCCCACAGCATAAACCCGCCGTCGCGGATATCGAGCATTGACCATGGCGCGCTGCGGTAAGTGTCGAACCAGACCGCGACAAAGGCAATGCGTGCCACGATTACCCCCGCGAACAGCATATCGAATAGCGTGTTGACGATCCCCGCGTGTTGACGGCGTCCGACCAGATGGCCGATGCTTGCTGCGGCCAGACCAGCGGCCAGCAACAGCAGTATGCTGCTCGATAGTGCGAAGGGACCGATATTCATTGTCAGCATGTTCATCCTTTTTCTGTCTGTTGCAGCGCGACGGTAATTCGTCCGCTCAAAAGTTTTCCGATAGTGCGCCTGTTGTATCATGCCGTGCAGGAACTTGTCGAAATCCATTCGGTCTGTTCCAGTGCCCATCATTCCGGGCAAATTGCATTTGATCCGAACCCGACTCCCCTTTATAGTTCGTCCATGCGATCCAATGGCAAGCTAAAACCCATCAGGCCATATATGCGTGGGGTGCTGAATTTTTTCCTGGCTGCGTTGCTCAGCCTGCAGTTGATCGCGCTTACGCAACACCATCATGACCTCAGCACCCAGCAGGATAATTGCGCGGCCTGCAATCTTGCCCTGCATTTCTCCGGAGGCACGCCAACCATAGCCGTTGCGCTGCCGCTGATGGCGCTGATTCTTGCTTACTGGATTGCAACGCATCCGGTTCGCGTTGTTGACTTTGTCCCGCGCCGTCACGTCCGGCCCCTTTCCCAAGCGCCTCCATTCGCCTGATCCACTGTTCCTCTGTGACGCGCACGCTCATCAGCGTGTGCGTGTGGCTTTGTGCTTACTGGAGTTTCTGTATGAATATTCGTTTATCCCGCATGGGCGCAGCATTTGCGCTCGCATTTACTATTGCTGCACCGGTGCGCGCGGCAGCCATTCAATCCGGACAGATCGAAGGCCGGGTCAACGACACGCTCGGGCACGCGGTGGCCGATGCGTCGATCAAGGTGCAGTCGCCCGACGGTAAAACCGTAGGCGTCACGCACAGCGATGCCCAAGGGCATTTCAGTTTCATCCGGCTGGCACCCGGCGTGTATGCGGTCGTGGTGGAGAAGGCCAATTTCCAGACCGGCACCGACATTGTCACGCTGAGCGCCGATGCAGGCAAAGCCAGTACCGTTACCCTGGCCAGCACGCAGGCGCTGGAAGTGAAAGTGACGGCGCGCAAGCAGGAACGCCCGCGCAACGGTATCGCGACTGACACCGGCAGCAGCAATTACCGGATCAGCGCCAGGGATGTGGCCGCGTTGCCGCAAGGCGCCAGTACGCCGATCAACCAGGTGTTATTGCAGGCGCCCGGTGTGGCGCAGGATTCCTATGGCGAGCTGCATATCCGCGGCGAACACGGCAATGTGCAGTACCGCATCAACGACATCATCTTGCCGGAGTCGATTAGCGGCTTTGGTCAATCGCTGGATACGCGCTTTGCCGAAAGCATCAATCTGCTCACCGGTGCGCTGCCGGCGCAATATGGCGACCGCACGGCAGGCGTGGTGGATATTCAGACCAAAAGCGGCGCGTTCGATAACGGCGGCCGCATTGGCATGATGGTTGGCAGCCACGATACGCGCGAACTGTCGGGCGAGGTGAGCGGACACAATGGCAATCTGAATTACTATCTGAATGCGTCCACCCTCAGCAACGACCTCGGGATTGAAAACCCCACCGCCTCGCGTAACGCCATTCACGATACGACACGCCAGCATAAAGGCTTCGCTTACTTCTCTTATCTGCTCAGCGACAGCGCAAAACTGAGCCTGATTCTGGGTAGTTCGGA
>JBDSHM010000441.1:0-3123 GCA_039918495.1 Sulfuriferula sp.
TGAACCACTTGCCGGACATATTGAGCGCCATGCCGTGAGTGAGATGGCCGCCTTCGGCCAGACTCATGCCCATGATAGTGTCGCCGGGTTTCAGAAAGGCCAGAAATACCGCCTGGTTGGCCTGCGAGCCGGAGTTGGGCTGCACGTTGGCGGCTTCTGCGCCGAATAATTTCTTGATGCGGTCGATTGCCAGCTGCTCGGCGACATCCACGTGTTCGCAACCGCCGTAGTAGCGCTTGCCGGGGTAGCCTTCCGCGTATTTGTTGGTCAGTACCGATCCTTGGGCCTCCATGACCGCCGGGCTGGTATAGTTTTCCGAGGCGATCAGTTCGATGTGGTCCTCCTGACGAACGCGTTCTGCCTCCATGGCTTTCCAGAGTTCAGGGTCGGTTTGGGCAAGCGTGTGCTGAAGGTTAAACATCGGTCGGCATCCTGTGGATAAACAAGTCACGCATTTTATCATGCCAGAGCCGGGAAAATTCGTAGAAAAAACCGAGACCTAACCCCGATAGCATGAAGTGCATGAGCATAATTCATGAACCCAGGATGTTTTTAGCCGTCCTTTTGACCGCTTATGTCTGGAAAAATGGGCTGATTTTAGGGACCACAGATGCTACAAAAGTTGTTGAAGGCTCTGCCAAAGGCGCAGTTGCTGGTGCCAAGAACGCAATGAAGAGGTAAGCACTGCTTCTGGCGCCACAAAAAAGCCGACTTTCGAGTTGGCTTTTTTGGGGGCGCCTTATTTTGTGCGAGGTGCCGACTTCCTCTCGGCTTCACTGACGCGCAATTCCGTGCGCAGCGCTTCGATTTCCCCCCGCAACTCCCTGATGTCATGATGCATCTCGCGGCGTAGCTGTCGCTCATCTTCACCCATGAAGAATGCAGCAATGCTTGCGGTCACCAGTGAAAATATCGCATAACCCAGCAGCACCACAAACACTGCAAAAATCTTGCCGGCAGCAGTCTGCGGCACCACGTCGCCATACCCCACGGTGGCGCCGGTAGTAAAAGCCAGCCACAAGCCGTCAGCGTAGCTGTGAATACCGGGTTCCAGCCAGTAAAATCCCGCACCTGACATCATCAACGTGGCGGTGCCGATAAACACAATCGGTATCACCCCTTTCAGGGTAAACAGACCACGCAGATATCCCATCAGGCGCAGTAGCACCAATGCGGCAAGTACCATGCGCAGCACCCACTCCACACTCGACCAGGTGCCGAGTGAACCGGCAACCTGGCTTAGCGCGACTCCCAGCATCACCAGTACATCTACCCAATTGCGGCGCAGATACGGGATACGCGCATGCCTGAGTGTAAGCATCAGGATTAGGTGGGCCGCATAGGCCAGCGCGACGATGCCATATAAAGCTCGCCCTGCATGACCGATCGCCGGCGTGGGTGCGGCCAGTTCCAGATAAAAGGCAGGAATGGTGAGCAGGGTGATGAAGAACATCGGCCAGTGCAGCCGCGTCTTCCACTTGAGTGCACGCGGAGTGTCGTGAGGTGACGGCCCTGCCATGCCAAACAGGAAAATGGGTTCATTGAGCATGGATCAATATATCTTTATCATCGGTGTCAGGAATTGCATTATTCATGCTTTCATTTTCTGCCATGGAAGTTTAAATTCGTACCCTCGTGCATTTTGCATTTTGCACCTCCAAAAAAGGAAGCGCCATGACGCCCAATCCCTCCGTTACGTCCACTACATCGATTATCACGCTTGCCGGAGGCTGCTTCTGGTGCCTGGAAGCAGTGTACGAACGCCTGCAAGGGGTACACAAAGTCACCTCCGGTTACATGGGCGGACAGCTGGACCATCCCAGTTACGAGGATATTTGCACCGGGAGTACCGGTCACGCAGAAGTCGTGCAGATTGAATTCGACCCGGCGCAATTGAGTCTGGAAACGCTGCTGGAAGTATTTTTTACCATCCACGATCCGACCACCTTGAATCGCCAGGGTAACGACCGCGGCACGCAATATCGTTCGGCGATTTTCTACCATACAGCCGAGCAGCAGGCGGCAGCCGAAAAAATCGTGGCGGATTTGACGGCGCGGCAAACCTGGGACAATCAGATTGTCACCGAGATCAGTCCGGTCACGACCTTTTATCCGGCCGAGGATGAGCACCAGGAATATTTCCGCAATCACACGCAGCAGCCTTATTGCCAGTTTGTGGTGGCGCCGAAACTGAGCAAATTTCTGCAGGTTTTTCCAGACAAAAGCCGTCCGCTGGAACACGAATAAAAATGGCGAACAAGGCGCTCAATACCCGTCAGAAACAGGTGTTCCAGTTGCCGCGACAGCAGCCGCGTGACACGACGGCGCAGGCATTGCGCGGCAAACGCGGTGGTGCCCAAGGCAAGCATGGCGGTGCGAAACGCGCGGTCTTGCAACGTTTATTGAAGCTCGGCGAGGATTAATAAACCGCGCAAAACATGCGGCGAGTGTCATGCCGGTATTTATTCTGCGGTATTGACGACTTCCAGTATGCCGGCGCCGTAGGCCTCCAGTTTGCGCGCACCCACGCCGGAGACATTGCCCAGCTGATCCAGCGTGGCCGGGCGAATCTGGGCGATCTGCGCCAGGGTGGCATCGTGAAAAATGACATAGGCCGGGACGTTGTGCTCGCGCGCGGCGGCCTGACGCCACACCCGCAGTTTTTCGAACAGGGCGTCGTCCACCGGGTTCTCCGGCGCGGCGATCGGGCGGCGCGATTTGCGCGTGGTTTTGACGATGACTTCCTGGCGCATCCACACCTGCTGCTGGCCTTTCAGCACCGCGCGGCTTTTGTCGGTCAGCGTGAGCGCGCCGAACGCGTCATGATCCACACCCATCAAGCCCTGCGCGACCAGTTGTCGAAATATCGCGCGCCAGCCTTTTGCATCGATCTCGGTGCCAATGCCGAATACCGTGAGTTTGTCATGCCCCCACTGCAATATCTTGTTGGTGGCGTGGCCGGACAGCACGTCGATCATATGTACCGCCCCGAAACGGCCGCCGGTGCGGTACACCGCCGATAATGCCTTCTGCGCAGCGACGGTGCCGTCCCAGGTGGCGGGCGGGTTGATGCATACATCGCAGTTGCCGCAGGCTTCGGCATCCTCGCCGAAATAATTGAGC
>JBDSHM010000442.1:0-2399 GCA_039918495.1 Sulfuriferula sp.
GCACTGTTTTTACTTATCGTCGTGGCAGCATTTGTCGCCAGCTCGATTAAAATCGTTCCCCAGCAAAATGCCTGGGTGGTGGAACGGCTGGGACGTTTTCATGGCGCGCTGCAACCCGGTCTCAACATCGTCATCCCGTTCATTGACCGCATCGCCTACAAGCACCTGCTCAAAGAGGTGCCACTCGACGTTGAGCCGCAAGTCTGCATCACCAAGGACAACACTCAGGTTCAGATTGACGGGGTAATCTTCTATCAAGTCACGGACCCCAAACTTGCCAGCTATGGCACGGCAAATTTCCAGATGGCGATCGTACAACTTGCACAGACCAGTCTGCGCTCGGAATGTGGCAAACGCGAACTCGACCGCCTGCTTGAAGAGCGCAGCGACATCAACCGCGCCGTCATCTCGGCGCTGGACGAAGCCAGCCCCAACTGGGGCGTCAAAGTGCTGCGCTACGAAATCAAGGACATCACTCCGCCAGAGGCAGTGTTACGCTCAATGCAAACCCAGATCACCGCTGAACGTGAAAAACGCGCCATGGTTGCGCAATCGGAAGGCAAGCGGCAACAGGAAATCAATCTGGCGGAAGGCGCCATGACCGCAGCCATTCGTGAATCCGAAGGCCAGAAACAGGCTGCCATCAATAACGCCCAGGGCCAGGCGGAAGCCATCCTGCTCACCGCCACCGCTACCGCCGAAGCGATCCGCAAAGTCGCGGCTGCACTCAGCGAGCCGGGGGGCATGGAAGCCGTGAATCTGAAAGTGGCGGAAAAATATGTGGAAGCCTTCGGCAATATTGCCAAGCAGGGCAACACGCTGATTCTGCCCGGCGATTTATCCAATATGGGAACAATGGTCGCCACAGCAATGAGCGTGGTGAAGCAGCAAAAAAAGGAAATTTGAATCGCCTGCAGGCTTGACTGTCGCATTTTAATGCGCAGATAGTCCGCTTCAAATAAAGGGATATCCATGTTTACAGTATTCGAAAAACCAAACGTGCTACTCCGACTGGAAGGGGGTGCCGTATTTGTCCTGGCGCTCGCTGTATATTGGCATCAATCGTTTGGCTGGCCTCTGTTCTGGTCAACGATACTACTCCCCGATCTGGCCCTGTTCGGCTATCTGGTGAATGCCCGGCTGGGCGCAAGTGCGTACAACATCACCCATTCAAAATTATTACCAACTCTGCTGGGACTATTTGCCATTACTTCAAACAATGCATTATGCATGGCGCTCACGCTCATCTGGTTCGTGCATATCGGCATGGACAGGTTATTGGGTTATGGTTTGAAATACACGGATGGTTTCAAATTCACCCATCTGGGTACTATCGGAGGGAGCAAAGAACAACCACACGGACGTTTTTTGCCCTGCGGAAAATAATACCGTTCATTCTTTTTGCGAGATCAGCCATGCAATGGTCGGACAACGAATACATCATATCGGATGAGTCAGCTTTACTCGATATCGCATTGATCCACGATTTTCTGCGCAACACTTACTGGGCCAAAGCCATACCGCGTGAAACGGTCATCAAAGCACTGGAAAATTCACTGTGTTTCGGTTTGTTCCACCATGACAAACAAATCGGCTTCGGCAGGGTTGTCACTGATCGCGCCACTTTTGCTTACCTCTCCGATGTGTTCGTAATCGACAGCTATCGTGGGCGTGGGTTGGGGAAATGGCTGATCTCATGCGTACTCGACCACCCCGAACTGCAGGGCTTGCGTCGCTGGTTACTGGCGACGCTGGACGCGCATGGCTTGTACCAGCAACACGGCTTCGCATCCTTGCACAATCCGGAAAGGTTCATGGAGATCAATAACCCGGATATCTATCTGCACGCAACGTGACAAACATCGCCCGCCGCATTTTGTATGAGCCGCTTGAATCAATATAAAGGAACGGACATTGTTCAAAGCTATCCTGATTGAAAAGACAGCCACCACGCAAGATGCAAACCTCGTCGAGCTGGACGATGCACAACTACCCGAGGGCGATGTTCAGCTCAGCGTTGAATTTTCCAGCCTCAACTACAAGGATGCGCTGGCGATAACCGGTCGTGCGCCCGTGGTACGACATTTTCCGATGGTGCCGGGCATCGATCTGGCAGCGAGCGTCGAACACAGTAGCCATCCGGACTGGAAGCCGGGAGATAAAGTGATACTCAACGGCTGGGGTATCGGGGAAACCCATTGGGGTGGCTTTGCACAGAAAGCGCGGGTTAACGGAGATTGGCTGGTCGCGTTGCCGGATGGCCTGAGTACACGCCAGGCAATGGCCATTGGTACAGCAGGATATACCGCCATGCTGAGCGTGCTGGCGCTGGAAAATCACGGCATCAAACCGGGGGATGGGCCCATTCTGGTCACCGGCGCGAGCGGCGGAGTCGGCAG
>JBDSHM010000443.1:0-3518 GCA_039918495.1 Sulfuriferula sp.
GGCGGTGACCCGGCCACACTTGCTGCCATCGCAGCGCGCATCCGTCTGGTGGAACAGTCCATGCAACCTGTTGCCAAACCGGCAGTCACAACAAAGTAAATGCCACCGGCTATATTGAACAAAGCGCATTCCAATTCTTTGGAGAATCAGGCAATGAACCCTTTACGCAAACTCACTCAATCAGGTCAGTCAATCTGGCTGGACAATCTCTCGCGTACCCTGTTGCGCGAAGGCGGGTTGCAACACCTCATCGACAATGACGGCATCTCCGGCGTGACTTCCAATCCCAGCATATTTCAGAAGGCGCTGGCCGACAGCCCTTATTATCATGATGATCTGTCGCGCCTCAAAAGCAGTGAAGCAGATGCAGAAAAACGTTATGAGGCGCTGGTCATTCCCGATATCCAGTCCGCCTGCGATCTACTTTTCCCTACGTTTCAACGTACCCAGGGTGACGACGGTTACGTCAGCTTGGAAGTCTCTCCGCAACTGGCGCACGACAGCGCCGCCACGGTTGCTGCTGCACTACGTCTGCGTACCGCGGTGAACCGTCCCAACCTGCTGATCAAGATACCCGGCACAGCAGCGGGTTTGGTCGCGTTTGAACAATTGATTAGTGCCGGCGTCAGCATCAATATCACGCTGCTGTTTTCGCTACGCCAGACTGTGCGCGTGTTTGAAGCCTACATTCGCGGTCTCAAACAGCGTCTCGCGCAGGGTAACGATTTGCATGGCGTGAAAGCCGTGGCCAGTCTGTTTCTATCTCGTGTGGATACGCTGGTGGATCAACGCCTCGCCGCGATTGACAATGAGACGGCCCAGGCCCTGAGCGGACGCGGCGCATTGGTGACCGCCAAGCTCGCATATCAACGTTATCAGGATATTTTTCATGGCCCCATGTTTGTGGAACTGGCTCAGGCGGGAGCTCGGCCTCAGTATCTGTTATGGGCAAGCACGGGGACCAAAAACCCGGCCTATTCCGACGTGAAATATCTGGAAGCGCTGATCGGCACAGAAACCATCAATACCGTGCCTGACGCCACGCTGGCGGCGTTTCGCGATCACGGCCAGGTCGAGCTGACTTTGAAAGAGGGCATCGCCGCCGCCGAGGGTGAATATATTGCACTGGAAAATATCGGCATCGACCTGAATGTCGTCGGCGACACCTTGCAGACCGATGGATTGAAACTGTTTTCCGACGCTTTCGACAAGGTGCTTGCATCCAGCTGAGGCGCCCTATTTTGAATAGATCAGGACCGTTTTGAGCTGCCAGAATGAGTGGGCTCTATACCTACAAACGCCTATGTTCATTGGTCGATACGTAAATGGCGCCTAAATTGACAGCCATGATCGAAGCGGGTAATTTTTTGTCTTCCGTGCCGATCGGCCACGGCAGATTCGTATAACTTTTCAGACTCCCAGGAGTTTCGCATGCATGCAGGATTCAAACGGCTCGTTACCTTATCCGGTCTCGGATTGTCATTGCTTGCAGGTCATGTGTATGCAGCACAGATAATGATGTCAGCGGAATGGGCCGCGCAGACCTGTGAAGCATGGAATAAAGACCCCAGCCTTACCACCGGTCTGGCCGGGAAATGGATCAAAAACGACCATGACCAAGGCTACAAAGTCATTCAGATGTACCGGACCGACTGTGAAAACAGCCCACCGGTAGAAATACGCGTTGCCAATAAGTATGGCAAGGCCATATGTATTTATGGCGGCAAACTGGAAACCGCAAAACCCGACTCCGCAGTGGATTATCTCTTTCACGCAACCACACAACGCTGGGTTGAAATGGGCGCTGGGGATTACGGTCCCATTAAAGCCGTGCTATTTGACCGCCTCAAATTCTCGGGGCCGAGAATGGAAGCAATCGGAGTACTGGGTCCATTGAGCAGCTTTCTGAAACTGATTGGCAAAGTCCCTTCGGTGACCACCGATTGTCCGGAATAACCCTATTCATCCACGATGAAAAATGCCAAACGGTTTGGGCAGTTTTATTTGTCACATTGGGAATTTCCAACACAGCATGGCAAGGTTCAGGAAGCCTTGGAGAACTTGGGTATCCCTAAGCTGCCAATCGCCGGAATCTGAAATCGGTCGACAGTTCGACCATAGTTGACGGTCGACAATTTTGTGAAAAAGTGTCCAGTATATGTAATCAAGAGCGCCCGGCTTCAGAAATTATGAATCGGTATTTCCTACACAAAGATAGCTACAACTCAATAGTGCCTAAATTATTATTTTTGTCGACAATATTGATCTAACTTACATTCCAATAAGGTGTGTTACCAAACGCCTCACATAATAAATCAATAAACACTCTGACCTTTTGTGGCAAATGTCTTCGGCTTGGATAGACTGCCTGTATATTGAACGAAGGGTGAGTATATTCAGGGAGCAGGACTTGTAATGTTCCTGTCTTGATGTCTTTCCATACGTCCCAAGTAGGTCTTAATGCAATACCCGCATCGGCAAAAATGGCTTCCCGTAGTGCTTCGCAATTATTAGTTTCAAAATTACCACTTACCTTAACGCTACGTGGATTGCCTAAAGGATCAGTGAAATGCCATTGATCCAAGGGAGTGGGGTTAGCGAAAAGCAGAGCATTGTGATTTATAAAATCTTCTGGCTTTTCAGGGCTGCCGAATTTTTTTATATATGCAGGCGTTGCAACCACTTTCCTATGATCAGTCGCAAGTAGTCTTGCAACCAGATTAGAGCTTTTCATATCGCCGATACGTACAGCAACATCATATCCATCCTCAATAATATCCACTATGCCATCTGATAAATGCAACGATAAGCGCAAGTCAGGGTAGCGTTTCAGAAACTCCGGAACCAAGGGCGCAATATGCAGACGACCAAATGCGGCGGGCACTGTCACCCGTAAAGTTCCCTTGGGCTGTTTGTTATTATGTGTAATGGCTGATTCGGCCTCATCCAGATCGGCGATTACCCGTAGGCAATAATCATGATAACAAGCCCCTTGTTCAGTAACACACAATTTCCGGGTAGAGCGACTCAGCAGTCTGACCCCTAATTGCTCTTCGAGACGTTGCAGCCGCTTACTTACTACAGCACTCGAAAATCCCAACTCACGACCTGCTGCAGAGAGGCTGCCCGTTTTCACAGCAGCTATGAACAGTAATAAATCGGAAATATTTTCAACGAGCATATTGTCAACAATAAAGCGAAGGTGAATCAACTATTGATGGGATTATCAATAAAATAAAAATGATAGATGATAGCGGTTCTGCCAGCAAGATGTTTATGAATTAGGTATTGATCAATTTAAAGAGGTTTATTATGAATAAAGAAGAATCAAATTTAATAAGCAATCTAACCCCAACGGAAAGAAGCAAGTTCAATCAGTGGTTCAAAGAGGAGTATGAAAAAGAAGTTAATCTGCGCACTGAATCGCATATAAATACGATGGCGCTGATTGCAACCAAGGGCACGCTAGACTGGGCTTATCCGCCGTTTATTCTAGCGTCTACAGCTTCGGCTTTAGG
>JBDSHM010000444.1:0-6485 GCA_039918495.1 Sulfuriferula sp.
TTGCCGCTGACCACCACGGAGCCGGCAGGGACGCGACCATACATGACTTCGCCGGTTTCCCGGTCGTATATTTTGGTGCTCTGGCCGATGTACACGCCCATGGAGATCACCACGTTGTCTTCGACGATGACGCCTTCGACCACTTCTGAGCGCGCACCGATGAAGCAGTTGTCGCCGATGATGGTGGGATTGGCCTGAACTGGCTCAAGCACGCCACCAATGCCGACCCCGCCGGACAAGTGAACATTCTTGCCGATCTGTGCACAGGAACCCACTGTGGCCCAGGTATCGACCATGGTGCCTTCATCGACATACGCGCCGATATTGACGTAGGAGGGCATCAGCACCACGTTTTTGCCAATAAATGAACCTCGCCGCGCAGCAGCAGGCGGCACCACACGGAAGCCGCCGTCGCGGAAATCACGACTGTTGTAGTCGGCGAATTTGGACGGCACCTTGTCGAAATAATTGGTGAAGCCACCTTTGATGAAGTAATTGTCTTCCAGGCGGAATGACAGCAGCACTGCTTTTTTCAGCCACTGATGGGTGACCCATTCACCGCTTTCCTTGCTGGCGACGCGCAGGCGACCCTTGTCGAGCTCTTCCAGAACGTGTGCGACTGCGTCTTTGAGTTTGGCATCGGCGTTACGAGGGTTAATGTCGGCACGGCGCTCGAATGCCTCTTCAATGAGTTGTTGAACTTCGGTCATTTTTGTTTCCTTTTAATTGGTTGAGATTTTTTATTCAAGTAACTTATGAATTCTTTGCGCGGCTTCCATGCATTCATTCTGCGCGGCGACCAGCGCAATGCGGACGAAGCCCTTGCCCGGATTCACGCCGGCAAAGTCGCGTGCCAGATACGAGCCGGGCAGTACTGTGACATGGTAATCGCGGTACATATCCCGTGCGAAGGCGGTGTCGTCGCCTCCCGGCACCCGCGCCCACAGGTAAAACGCAGCATCGGGCATCGGCGCCTGCATCACTTGTGCCAGCAGCGGTTGTACGGCTGCGAACTTTTCAGCGTACAAGCGGCGATTTTCAATCACGTGTGCTTCATCGTTCCAGGCTGCGACGCTGGCCATTTGTATGGTCGGCGACATTGCCGAACCATGATAGGTACGGTACAACTGAAACTTGGAGAGTAAGCCTGCATCGCCGGCAACAAACCCGGAACGCATGCCCGGTACGTTGGAACGCTTGGACAGGCTGGAGAATACCATCAGATTCTTGTAATCGCTGCGTCCCAGTTGCTGTGCGGCCTGTAGCGCGCCTAGCGGAGGCACGGTCTCGTCAAAGTAGATTTCCGAATAGCACTCGTCGGCAGCAATGACGAAGCCGTAACGATCCGATAATTCGAACAGTTCGCGCCAATCGTCGCTATTCATTACCCGCCCGGTAGGGTTGTCCGGGGAACACACATAAACCAGCTGGGTACGTGTCAGAACGGTTTCCGGCACGCTGGCAAAATTCATGCGATAGCCATTTTCCGGCAGCATAGGCAGATAATGCGGCTGGGCACCAGCCAGCAGTGCTGCGCCTTCGTAAATCTGGTAAAACGGGTTGGGAGAAATCACCACCGGGCTGGCAAAGCACGGATTGATGACTGTCTGCGCAAAGGCAAACAGCGCTTCTCGACTACCATTCACCGGCAATATCTGGGTAGCGGCATCGGGGGCGGGAATACTATAGCGACGCGCCAACCAGGCCGAAATTGCCTGACGCAAGGGCTCCACGCCAGCGGTAAGCGGATAAGTGGAAAGGCCATCGAGATTGGCAATCAGCGCATCCTTGATAAACTGCGGCGTGGCATGCTTAGGCTCACCGATGGAAAGGTTGATCGGCGTATATTGCGGGTTCGGCGTAATGCCGCTGAACAATTCGCGCAATTTCTGGAACGGATATGGCTGGAGGCGGTCGAGGTATGGATTCATGGCCGCAAACATTGGAAAAAACGTAATTATAATGCAGCACTCAACCAAGCACCCAAACAAAAACTCGGCTTTACCAATTCTTACGCTGCTCGCCAGTGCCACATTGTGGGGATTGATCTGGTATCCCTACCGTTTGCTAAGTGGGGCAGGGGTGTCCGGCCTGATGGCATCTTTCATCACTTACGGGCTGGCGCTGCTGATCGGGCTGCTATTTTATTTCAGGGCTTTGCGCACCGTGCGCGGCAGGCTGTGGTTATGGCTGGCGATTGTGTTCAGTTCCGGCTGGACCAATATTGCCTATGTACTGGCCGTGATTGATGGCGAGATCATGCGTGTCATGCTGCTGTTTTATCTTGCGCCATTATGGACCATCGTATTTTCGCGGCTGATTCTGGGCGAGCGTCTGGGACGCGCGGGCTATCTGATCATGCTGTTGTCGTTAGGTGGTGCGCTGGTCATGCTGTGGCAGCCAGACGGACGTTTGCCGCTGCCGGCAAATTGGGCCGAATGGCTGGGACTCTCTGCCGGTTTCAGTTTTGCCCTGACCAACGTGTTATCGCGTCGCGCCAGCCACATCAGCATCGAGGCCAAATCGCTCGGCGTATGGCTGGGCGCAACCCTGATTTCGTTGCCGTTGCTGCTGCTCAAGCCGGGGGCTTTTGGTGTCTTGACGAATCTGAGCCCGCTGATATGGGGCGGATTGATTCTGGTGGCTTTTGCCATGCTGGCGGTTACGCTCTCCATTCAATACGGATTGATGCATGTGGCGGCCAATCGCGCTATCGTAATTTTGCTGTTTGAACTGGTGGTGGCAGCACTATCCGCCTATTTTCTGGCAGGTGAGTTGTTGCACGGCAAGGAATGGCTGGGTGCTGCAATGATTATCGTCGCCAGCCTGTTTTCCGGGCACATGGAACACAAGGAAACCGTATGACGATCATTTCGCGTTTGCTGCATGCTTCTCTACTGGTTGATGACCTCGCCCGCGCGCGCGCATTTTACGAAGGTGTACTGGAACTGAGTGCAAATCCGCAGCGGCCGGAGATGAATTTTTCCGGGGAATGGTATGACATTGGCGCATGCCAGATACATTTGATGTGCTTGCCTAATCCGGAGAAAGGGCTTGCGCGCGCCGAACATGGCGGGCACGACCGCCATGTGGCATTCGCTGTCACCGATATTTCCACACTCAAGACACGTCTCGACAATGCCGGTGTGGCCTACAATACCAGTCAGTCAGGTCGAGCCGCGCTGTTTTGCCGTGACCCGGATGGGAATGCGCTGGAATTTGTCGAGAGATGAGGTTTAGTGTGTTGAGATTTCACGGCCGCGCTTAACATTGATTTTATCGAGCATTCTTACGGCTTCGTGACGACGCCCGGTGTCGGCATCTTCATGACCGGCCCTGAGGGGGGCTTGCAAAGCCACTTGAAGATGCGTTACTGCCTCGGCATATTCGCCCTGTTCAGCTAAAAAATCGGCATAAAAATAGTTCGCATCGATATTTTTCGGGTCGATTTTTAAGGCTTTTTGCAGATATTCGCGCGCCTTATTCTGATCACCGAATGAAACAGGCCAGCCCGGCACCTTGGCATACAGGCTGCCAAGGAAAGTATAAATTGCCCCGTCCAATGCCTTTGGATTGATTTTTTCCGCCTGTAACAACAGACGTCGTGCTTGCCTGACTTTGACGAGCGCATCCAGACCCCCTTCTGCTGCTGCCGTACTGGACAAAACAAGTGCGCCCATAATCATCGCTTCGGGGGCGTCAGGATAACGATCCAGAAGCGCTTTTGCCTGAATGATCAGGGGCTGAAATGCTGCCACGCGTTTCTGTTTGGGGGTGAAATAATTGACCTTGACCCAGTTATGGCTCAGCGTGTCTACACCGGCCATTACCCCGGCATCAGCCGCAAAACTCTGCGGCAGCATGCTCACCAGCAAAGAGAAGCTCGCAATAACGAGGTGGATTTTCATATCGTTATCCATATTAGTGGATAAACCGGTCAATAGCTTAATGGTAGCGGTTTTTTGCGGCTCCAATACCCTTATGAATTTTTATATAGCGGCTCCAGAGAATCAGGTTTGCCTTTTTCATTCCCGGCACAAACCGGCTTGTACCGGGTATACAAATTCCACAAGTCAGTACCTTGCCACTGTGCCTGAGTATTCGAATATAACGCGCTATCCAGTTGTTTAATCGCGCCGGCCAGCGCAGGCTCGCACAAACGTGCCATGGCCGTCAGGCTGGTTGGCGGCGTCTGAGGCCAGCATTGTTTTGCACACGCCAGGAGTTCCGTTTTGGCCTGCGCTGCATTATTCTCCATGCATGCCTCTTTAAATCGCTTTTCCAGTTTCCCAGGAGATTCTCCCTTTGCCGCATTGATCCCGACATGAGGTGCTTGCCTGCGCGAACGCCACCACCAGGCGAGCAGGGTTATCAGCCAACCCACTCCGAGCAGTAACGCCAGCCACGGCCACCAGCGCTGCGAGTCGCCGGTAATCGCGCCAAATGAAGAAGGCGTATGCAGCGGTGCTGACGTGGGTGCCGGTGTGACTGACGTTGATGTTGGCGCCGCAGGCGAGGGCGGAAGGGCCGCTGCCGGGTTCGTAGTGCCGGGCAGAACCGTTACGCTGCGTGCCGGCAAGCGTGCCACCTCTTGCTGATTGGTATTGATGTTCCACCATTTGATCTCGATAGCCGGCAGGGTGATATTCCCGGCACGCGTTGGAATGTAGGCAATTTTTTGTTCGCGTGTGCCGATGATGCCGTTGCCATCCTGACCGTTCTTCAGTGAAGGCTGATCGGGATAAATTTTGAGGCCCTCGATTTTTCCGCTATCCAGCGTGGGCAATTGCGTCGCAGTCAGACCATTTGCAGTGATCGTCAGCATGCGGGTAATCGGCTCGCCCACGGCAAATTTGGGCGGGTTTGTCGACCATTTTTCGGTCAGTTGCAGATTACTGGCCGGCAACCATTGATTAATGTCATTACCAGCAGGCACCGGTTTGACTGTGAACGCGATCGTTTTTGAGCTCAGGCGCAGCTGGCGTGTCGTCTGATTGAAGGGATTCAGTGCGAAGAAACCGCCATTCTGATTGGCTTCGACGACACTGCCATCGAACACGACAGGCGTGCTACTGAATTGTCCGCTTTTTTGCGGGAATACGGCAAAGCGTCGTTCAATCACCGAATAGGCCTTGCCATTGCGCATCACCTGAAACTGATGATCAGTACCCAATCGCTGAACCACGGCATCCATATTCGGGAATTCCGGATCGCTCAGGCTGCTGTTATCGCCCAGGCTGAGATCGCTATACAGCCGCACGGTAAAGATGATCTGTTGCTGTACATGCACTGTCTGCGGTGAAGCGCTGACTTCCATAAATACATTTTTATTCTGCGAAGTAGTGCTTGTCTGGTTTGCGGCGGTGACGGTGAGATTAATCGGTGCACTAGACTGGTTGCCAACAGTGATTGCAGGGATCTGGAATTGACCGGCCTGCTTCGCCATGAGACTGATTTGCCACTGGGTATTGTGTGATATCTGGCCATTTATGATCTGGAAACTACTGCTTTTACTTTGTCCCAGGACGGCAAAGTCCTGCTTCAGCGCACTCAGATCCGGTTCGCCACTATCGCTGTTGCTGCTTTGCAGTGTGAGGTTGAACGACTCATTCATGGCCACCGGATTGCGGTCAACCTGGGCTTGTAACGTAGCCGATGCCGATGTGTAGTACAACACACAGAAAGCGGTGATCAGGAAAATCAGAAATTGGTTAAAACGAGCTTTTACCATGGCTGCTTTTCACTCTGTTGAAATTGCTGTTGCTGTTTGTACTGATAAAGAAATTTGCGCCGCCACAAACCACCGGGGTCATCCGGTATACGCCGCAACCATTGTTCATCCGCATGTTGCAATTGCTTGCGCTGCGCTTGCGCATCGGTTGCCGCCTGAGCGCTCACTGACGGTGATGCATGCTGCTCTGTGGCCTGTGGTAGCGGTTGTGGCTGAGCTTGATCCTGTTCCTGCTTTTGGGTGGCCTGGTTGTGTGGTTGCGCCCCGGCCTGATTTGCGGCATTTCCCTGCTGATGCGCGGTATCGGGTTGCTGTTTGCCGGCTTCACCTTGGCTTGACTTGGATTGATCGGATTTTTTATCAGGCTGCTGATCACCCTGAGCCGATTTCGGCGGCATCGGTTGCGATTGTCCGGCAGAGTTTTTCTGTTGTCCGTTTTTGGAAGACGGCTGCTGATTTTTGCTGTTTTTCTGATCCGGCTGTTGTTTTTCCGCTTGGTTCGCCTGTTTTTTTTGTTGCTGCTTTTTTAATAAATCCTTGATCAGATTACGGTTGTAGCCAGCATCGTCCAATTTTGGATCACGTTTCAATGCCGCGTCATAAGCCTGGAGCGCCTCTTGCAAGCGGCCCATTTTCGCCAGCGCATTGCCTCGATTGTAATCGGCTTCAGCATTGTCGATGCCTTTCAGAGTATCCACCGCTGCCTGGTAATTGCCGGCTCGATAGTCGGCCGCCGCACGCCACTGAGGGTCAT
>JBDSHM010000445.1:0-2664 GCA_039918495.1 Sulfuriferula sp.
GAGGAACTTGATCTGCTGCCCGGCTGTGCCTTCGGCAATGAGGCCGCCGTCGACAAATAGTTGCCCAGTCTGGGTGAAGCGGACTTCCACTCCGGGCTCCACTGTCAGCGTCGCCGGGGCGTGGACGAAGATCTGTCCGCCGACCAAGTAGGGCACGCCAACGTTCTCCCAGGTCGTGTCGACATTGAGCGCGCCGCCGTCGATGCTGATGGCGTCGAGGTCGTTGCCGGCGATGGTCACGTTGTCGAAGACGGGATCAGCCGACGGCGCAGCGTCCGTCAGCGACCAGATGTTCACGGCGGTGCCGGCGTTGCCGGTGATGGCGGTATTGGCGAGGCGGATCGCTCCCGAGTCGACAACGATCCCGTGGCTCGCACCGTGCAGATGGCTGGCCAACGCCGGATTGAGGTAGGGGCGCAGCCCTGGTACGCTCATGCGACCCAGCGCGTCCACCCGAATCAATCCTCCCGCCAAGGTCGTCGCTGAAATCGTGGCCGGCCCACCCATCAGTTGAAAACCAATGTTGTGCGCTGTAATACCGGCATTGGAAAATTGCAGCCGGCCGCGAATATTTTTCAATGGCGGATTACCCGCCAGCGTGAGTGTATTGCCGTTGAAGGCAAGATCGCCAGCCACCGTTGTATTATGCACATATCGCAACGGCACCTTCAGGTCCAGACGCAACCGGGCATTGTCGGTTGCCTTCATATCGGTGGTAATGCCGTCTATCATTTTCGCCACGGGGCTGGCATTGGCAAAACCGATGAATGAATCGGCAGGGCCATGCGCCTCACCTTTGACCTCAAGCAGAGCATTCCCGTTGAATAAATCCGGGACAATGGCACTCACCCGGCCAAGCGCCACGTCAAAGATATTCGCCTGATTGGAGGTAATCTCCATGCGTTCACCGCGAAACAATAGATTTGCCTGTATGCCATCGATCCTGGGCCAGTCGGGTGCATATTGCAGCACGCCATTTTCGACCCGGGCCGCTACCTCAAATAAACCATCTCGACTGCCTCGAAATGGAAAATGCGCCAGGTTTCCTTTCAAGCGTATATTCATATCGTGCGCCTGCCCACCCTGCAAAGCGGCTTGCAGCCACTGGTCGGTATGTTCATTGACGGTCACCGGCAGATAGCGATAAACCTGGCGCGCATCCAGTCGGCTCAGTCGTGCGGTCAAGTCTATGTTTCCCGGTTGTCCCGATTGAAACAGGTAATCGCCAAACGCACTGCCGGATAGATCGGTATTGGCAAATGAAGCTTCGCTGAGCTTGAACAAATAGCCCTGTTTTTGTTCGCGCCAATTCATTTGCGCTGTCAGGGTAGCCAATGGCACGTCCCCTTCGGGCAGCACGCGCGGCAATGCCAGCACCACACGGCTGCTGTTGAGGAATAGGGTGCCGGCACTGCGCGTTGCGTCAATATTTCCGGACAGGCCTTCTGCGCCGGGCAAACGACCGAATGCCTGCCAGCCGAGCCGGGTAAAGCGACCTTTGATCTGATAATCGAGCGGTTTGTCGGCGCTGCCGCGCCATGCCAGCGTGAATTTCTCCAGTTGACCACGCGGCTGCAAATCCGCAAGCCGCTGGCGCTGCGTTGCATCCAATGGCAAATAGGGTGCCAGTACAGCGAGTCGATCAAGCTGTACGCTATTCGTATTAATACGACCGCTGCCCGGGAGGTTGCCTGTCGCCGGTTCAAGCCGTAGTGCAAGGTCGAACGGCGCCACGTACACCAAATTCGCCGTACGCAAACTCAGTTGTTTGACAGCAAATGATTGCGCCCTTCCCAATCGCTTCCAGATGGTGCGCCCGGATATATCCGCCAGCTTCAATACCGGCAAATCCGCTGCGAACCGTACCGAAACCTGACGCAGAGAAGCATCCACTGTTGCGGCAATAATTTGCCTGCCTGCCACCTCCAGCCATACCCGCAAACCGCCGTATCCTTCACTGATGCTATAAGGCAGCGTCAGCCATTGGTGCCACCGGCCGAGATCGGTGCGATCCACACGGGCGTAAATCTGCCCACGCCAGCTGGCCAGATCATCCAGGCTACGCCCGTTAAAATCACCGCGGATATCAAGCGGCTGAGCAAGCTGTTCGGGTGGGATTGCGGTCAGGCGGAAACGATGCCGATGGCCACTGTTTTGCAGGGTCAGATTAACATCGCGCGCCACCAGATAGGGCGCGCCGCGACGTTCGTCGTTCCATGCCAGCGTGGCATGATTGACCTGGATGTTCCGCTGTGCCAGCAGCCAGTCGCCAAATCCGCCCGGCGAGCTGGACTGGTTGAGCAGGATGCCTGCCACATGAATCCCCTGCATATCGCGCCGAATGGTGAGCGCCACATCGTCCATGGTAAGCGAAGCCAGACGCAGTTCACCATGCAGCAACGAGGTCCACGACAGCACCGCACGCACGTCCGCCAGATACAGTGCCGGGCGTCCATCCGGGCTGAATACGCGGATATTTCGGATGCGCATGTGCGGATGCAGTCCCTGCCAACTGGCGTTGATTTCTCCCAGCGTCACGCGCTGGCCGGCGCTATGGCTGATGGAGGCGGCAATGTCATCTCGCCAGCGATCGATGTCGGGTAATATCCACAGGCGCAGCACCAAAACCAGTACTACGAATATCAATAGCAGCGGCAGAAATAC
>JBDSHM010000446.1:0-3709 GCA_039918495.1 Sulfuriferula sp.
AGGCCTTCCGGCTCAACAAATATCTGGTGTGAAATCTTCTCGGCAAACCGCACTACCTTGTCTTCAATCGACGGACAATAACGCGGCCCGACACCTGCAATCGTGCCCGTATAGAGAGGCGACCGATCCAGGCCCCCGCGGATGATTTCATGCGTCACTTCCGAAGTATGCGTAATCCAGCAAGGTAGCTGTTGCGGATGCTGTGCGGCATTGCCCAGGAATGAAAATACCGGTACCGGATCGTCGCCTGCCTGAATTTGCATTAACGAATAATCCAGGCTGCGCCCATCCAGACGGGGCGGCGTTCCTGTTTTCAGGCGTCCTACGGGCAGATTCAGTTCGCGGAGCCGATGCGCCAAACTAACGGCAGGGGGGTCCCCCGCGCGTCCAGCCTGATAATTGGATAGCCCAACATGCACCAAGCCCGCCAGAAAAGTTCCTGCGGTTAACACCACTGCACGCGCATGGAACACCAGTCCGAGCTGGGTTTTCACCCCGATGATACGGTCGCCATCCAGCAGCAAATCATCCACCGCTTGCTGAAACAGCCATAAATTTTGCTGGTTTTCAAGGCGTTTACGGATCGCCTGACGGTACAGTACGCGATCGGCCTGTGCGCGCGTCGCCCGCACGGCCGGCCCTTTGGAGGCATTCAGGATACGGAACTGGATACCGGCTTCGTCTGTCGCTGCGGCCATGACGCCACCCAGGGCATCCACCTCTTTTACCAAATGCCCTTTGCCAATACCGCCGATGGATGGGTTGCAAGACATCTGGCCAAGCGTTTCGATATTGTGCGTGAGCAGCAGCGTTTTTTGGCCCATCCGCGCGGACGCAAGCGCCGCTTCGGTCCCGGCATGGCCGCCACCAATCACAATTACATCATAACGCTCAGGGAAATTCATGGATTTGTCCTGCTCAACACGACACACAAGACTCGGAATGATACGCCGAACCCGGCTAAAGGTTAAGTTTGTTTCACGTGAAACATCCGACAACTCGATTTTGAGATTTCGGCCAAAAATTTGGCCCGCCAAAATCGTCAGCGCCGCACGGGCGCAGCGTGGTGCAGGCTTCGGCCTTTGCGCACCAACGATCGGCCAGCCTGGCGCGTTTTGGCCTGTTTTGGGTGTTTTGGCCTATTTGCCGATGCAGAAACGGCTAAAAATCTCCCCCAGTAAATCATCGGCACTGAATTCGCCGGTGATAGCGGATAAGGCACTTTGAGCGAGGCGCAGCTCCTCCGACAAGAATTCCAGTTTGTCCCCGGCGAGTCTGGCTTGTTCTATATGTTGAGCCGCTTGGGTCAAAGCAACCAGATGTCGATCACGGGCCATAAACAAACCTTCGCCCTCCGGTTGCCAACCGGCAATGTTAAGAAGCGCCGTCCGCAAGGTATCCACCCCTTCACCAGTCCTGGCGGATAGATATAGATCATTACCCTGTTTGCGCGGGGCTTCCTGATGAAGGTCAATCTTATTGTGAATGGTTAAGCGCGGCAGCGCCTCTGGCAGTGCGGCTATAATGATCTCTTCTGCCGCAGTAATTCCATGTTGGGCGTCGACAAGCAGCAAAGCTACGGAAGCTTGGCGTATTGCCTCCCATGCGCGCGCAATGCCGATGCGTTCGACCTCATCCTCGGTTTCGCGTAACCCTGCTGTGTCGATTATATGTAATGGTATGCCTTGTATCTGTATCGTTTCGCGCACAGTATCGCGCGTCGTGCCGGCAACCGCCGTCACGATTGCCACATCCTGTCCGGCGAGTTGATTGAGCAGGCTGGATTTGCCTACGTTAGGCTGACCGATTAAAACGACCCGAATCCCTTCACGCAATAAACTACCCTGACGCGCCTCCTGTCGGGTTTTTTCCAGCGCACTTTGAATTTTGACCAGCTTGCCAGAAGCATCCGCCGCTTCTAAAAAATCGACCTCTTCTTCGGGAAAATCAAGCGTGGCCTCGACCAACATGCGCAAGTTGATGAGCGCCTCGACCAACTCATGGATACGTCGCGAAAACGCTCCGGTCAAGGAGCGCAAGGCGCAGCGTGCCGCTTCTGCTGAAGCGGCGTCTATCAGATCTGCCACGCTCTCTGCTTGCGCCAAATCAATTTTGTCGTTCAAAAAAGCGCGGCGAGTAAACTCCCCCGGCTGCGCTGGGCGTGCGCCCAATTCGAAGCATCGTGACAGGATGAGTTGCAGCACGGCCGGACCTCCGTGCCCCTGCAGTTCGAGCACGTCTTCGCCGGTAAATGAATGTGGTGCAGGAAAATATAGGGCGATGCCCTGGTCCAGAACCTCGCCCTGACCGGCACAAAAATTACACAACCGCGCTATGCGTGGAGGCGGCACTTGCCCCAGCAGGGCCTGGGCTAAGAGCGCTAGCCGATTCCCTGATATGCGCACCACGCCAATGCCACCGCGCCCTGGCGCAGTAGCAATTGCTGCGATGGTATCGCTATCAAGGTTTGCCATGGCCGGCTTTCGCGGCCTCGACACGACGGGTGATATACCATTGTTGAGAAATGGATATCAGGTTATTCACTAACCAGTACAGCACCAGTCCCGCCGGGAAGAAAAAGAAAAATATACTGAATGCCACCGGCATGATCATCATGACTTTGGCTTGAATCGGGTCCGGTGGAGTGGGATTGAGGCGTGTCTGGACCAACATGGTAATTCCCATGATGATGGGCAGCACATAGTAAGGATCCGGTGCCGACAGATCGTGTATCCATAAGATAAACGGCGCCTGACGCATTTCCACACTACCCAGCAGTGTCCAGTACAGCGATATAAACACCGGGATCTGCACCACCACCGGCAAGCAGCCGCCGAGCGGATTGATTTTCTCGGTTTTGTATAATTCCATCATGGCTTGGTGCAGCTTTTGACGGTCATCGCCATATTGCTCTTTAAGCCGTTGCAGGCGGGGAGCCAATCCGCGCATCTGCGCCATGGATTTATAACTTTTAGCAGAAAGCGGGAAGAACATTAATTTGATCAGTATGGTCAGAATAACGATGGACCAGCCCCAGTTACCGACGAAATGGTGGATTTTCTGCAAGGTCCAGAATATGGGCGCCGCTATCGGCGTCAGCATGCCATAGTCCACGACGTAATCCAGTCCGGGTGCCAGTGCAGTCAAGGTTTTTTGGATCTGCGGGCCTGCATACAACGGCGTGGAGAAGCTCAAGTTAGCGCCCGGCTGTACACTGCCCTCCGGCATGATGACACCCGCACTATACAAACCATCACCCGCCGGCTTGGAGTAGAACTCTCGCTTGGGGCCGTTCTTCGGCAGCCAGGCGGATACAAAGTGGTGCTGAACCATGCCGATCCAGCCATCGTCAGAATAACGGGGATAGTCGTGTTCCCCTTTGTCGATCTGTTTGAACTCAATTTTTTTGAACTTACTTTGCTCGGTATATAACGCCGGGCCTGTATAGGTATGGATAAAGTGCGATTCACCCTCTGGCGCCTTGCTATCACGAAGAAGCTGGAAATACGCATAAACCGGTATCGCCAGCTTGCTCGGGTTGCTTATCTGATAACCCACTTCTATTTCATAGCTGTCGCGATGAAACGTGTATGTTTTAGTAACTTTTACACCCGTAGCTGGATCAACCCATGTCATGGGTACCTGTACTTTATCCTGGCCCGGAGCAAGCGTGTAATTACCCGGAGTCAATTGAAACAGGGTCTTATGC
>JBDSHM010000447.1:0-1877 GCA_039918495.1 Sulfuriferula sp.
GCTGTTGAAATCACGATAATTCCGTAAAATCCCTTGGCGCGGCTAGGCGTATATTCCAGACTGTTCTTCCACTTGAAAGCACCCGATATGGCATACGCCGATGCCCCGGCCAATACCGGAATCGCCAGCAAGCCCGTGCCGATGATGCCGGCACTGAACAGCATAAACGCGAAATTGCCGGCGATCGGCCGTAAAGCCGTTGCCGCCTGTGCGGACGTTTGAATATTCGTGATGCCATGCAGATGAAGCGTCACGGCTGTAGTCAAAATAATGAAAAACGCCACCAGATTGGAAAAACCCATACCGATAATCGTATCGATCTTGATACCTTTGAGGCTTGCCTTTGCCTGACTCGGCTTTTGAATCAGCGATTGCGCCTTGGGATCGGCCCGCATATCCTCCACTTCCTGGGAAGCCTGCCAGAAAAACAGATAAGGGCTAATTGTCGTACCGAATACCGCAACCACCGTGGTGATGTATTCCGGCTTCCACGATAAATGCGGCACTGCAGTGCGCGTCAATGCCTCGGCCCACGGCACATGGATGACAAATACCGTCGCAACATAAGCCAGCAATGCCAGCGTGAGCCATTTAAGAACACGCACGTAACGCTTGTACGGAATGAATACCTGCAACAGCAACGATAGCAAGCCAAACCCCACCGCATATAATTGGGCGCGTCCGCCTATGATCAGTTTCAATGCTTCTCCCATTGCCGAAATATCAGCCGCAATATTGATCGTATTGGTGATCAGCAACAGTCCGACAATGCCGTACAGCAACCAGGGCGGATAATGAAGCCGTATATTGGTGGCCAGCCCATGTCCACTCACCCGGCCAATTCGGGCACTGATCAACTGGATTCCCACCATCAGCGGATAAGTGAAAAAAACCGTCCACAACATGTTGAAGCCGAATTGGGCGCCCGCCTGTGAATAGGTGGCGATCCCGCTCGGGTCATCATCCGCCGCGCCGGTAATCAAACCAGGCCCCAGTTTTTTAAGCCACGATTTTTTGTCCTGTTCGGACGCCTTGTCCCGCTTGGGCGATGTGCGTTGTGGCATATTTTTTATTCTTGAAAAAATTATTCGCAATCATGGAGATCAGGCTTTTGTCCGACTCCGGCTATACGCAGGCCAACCTGTTAATACTGCTTTTGCTTCAAACTATCCGTGGCAACGCAAGGCCAAGATATAGGTGGCACCTGCCATGGTATGTGCGAAAGGGCACACAATTCTGTTTTTCGCTCGCTAATTTTATTTTTGCGAGCGTTTCGCCCGGATTCCCGCGTCTCCAAAATGGAGACTTGCTGCCGGCGGGCTGCCCGGACAAACCCTTTACGCACGCAAAAAAAAGTGGGCGGTTGCCCGCCCACAATTATTCAACAAGTGCCTGCTGGATCAGGATTCAGAATGGGAATGGTGTTTCTCCATGTGGCGGCCAGGCATTGCCTGAGCATCAAACACGCTTTGCTGCTCAGGTGTCAGCTGGGCATAGAACGCCTTGATGGCCTTGGCCCGCTCCACCATGTTTGCGCGGCGCATATCCGACATGGCCTGCATTTTGTCCAGGCGTTCCGGCGTATGCAGCTTGGCGAACTCGCCGCGCTCAGCCTTCCGCTCCTCATCCTTGCGGTGCATTGCAGGTTGGCTGGACTTGGCAAAAGTATTCCATGCCGCTTCCTGCCCCGGCTTCAGCTTGAGTTTTGCCTTCAGTTCCGACAAGTGCTCGGCGCGATGCGCCTCCCACTTGGCATGGTCCATATCTCCGTGCATGGCTTCGCAGCCGCCATGCTCTTCCTGAGCGGCGGGGGACACTGCAAAAGCCGATGCAGCCAGAATACTGCTACCCGCAATCAAACCTACCATGACAGCACG